>CAZPXI010000285.1:0-3713 GCA_964590715.1 uncultured Desulfobulbus sp. | reverse complement strand
ACAAAATCTGGTTTGCCCGTAACTATAAGGCCACAAATCCTTCCTCGGTCCTGCTTGATAATGCCCTGGCCACCATGGGCGCGGGGCTCCCCATCGCCATAGCCGCAAAAATGCTGTCCCCGAAAAAGAAGGTACTGGCCGTCTGCGGTGACGGAGGATTCATGATGAACTCGCAGGAGATGGAAACCGCCATCCGCCTCAAGCTTGATCTCATCATCCTGCTGCTGCGGGATGATGCGCTCGGCATGATTCGCTGGAAACAGGCGGGCATGAATCTCCCGGACTTCGGCCTGGAATTCGGCAATCCGGATTTCGTCAGCTATGCGGAGAGTTACGGCGCCCATGGTTACCGCATCAGCCGGCAGGGTGAGTTCGGCCCGACCCTGCGCTCCTGCCTCGATAAACCCGGTGTCCATCTCATCGACCTGCCCATCGACTATTCAGAAAATGCCTCTGTTCTGACCGATGAGCTCAAGCAAAAGAGCTGTCTTTTCTAACCCATGCAACGAATGATTGCCGATTGAGGCAGGGCAGCATACCCATCCCAAGGACAATACACCTCAAACAGCATGCCGCTGCCCTGTCGAGAGTCGTCGACGAGATTTTTGATACACTCGTGCTCCATATTAAAAGAGCCATGACAGAATAGAAACAGGCTGCCCGTCGCGTCACCCCCCCCCTGCAGGCTCAACAATGGTTCCAGAATATCATCAACTGCCGCTTAAAATCCAGGCCCAAAGATATCCAACACGAAATTCAGATCAACGACCAGGGGCAGGGGCTCCACTTTTTTTTCGCTCGCATTCAATCAGCAACCGTTCAATAACAAAAAGAATCCCCCTCTCAATAGGTAAATATACCTATAGCAGGTTCCGTACTATTACCAATTGACACCGATAAATCACTTTTTATATAGTAGGACATTTATGGCTTTCCTGGAAAATTTTGCTCTTCATTCACAGTCAGGCCGGTGTACCTGTCATTGACACCTGAATATGTTTATGCTGCTTACTGCTACACGACAAAACAATATGCTCAAGGTAAACTCCTCCAGCAATCGTGCGTATGCCGAACGTCGGCAGTCGCCTAGATACCGGCTCCAGGATGGTTCTCTGGTCATGGATTCCACAATCCTCGGCCCCATCCTTGACCTCAGCCTGCACGGCATGTCTTTTGAGTATTATGCCGATGATCTGAAAGAAGCCCAACCCTCGGACATAGGCATCTTTATCTGTCATTCCAAGCTGCTTCTTACAGGATTGCAGACCAGAGTTATCCGTGACAGTATTATTGAGAACAACAGCAGCTTCCTCCCGGTCATCCGAAAAACCAGAGCCGTTGAGTTTGTTGATCTTTCCAGGGAGCAGCGCCGACAGATTCTTCAAATCCTTGCGACCCAGTCTGTCGATTCGCCCTGAAACGTAACTCATCACAGGGGGGCGATAACTACTCGTTTTCATTTACCAGAATTTTGTCAGTGGTCTCAGGTGCCTTGGATTCGGAGTCTCCACTTCCCTGTGTTGTCGTGACTGTTTGCAGGTAAGCGTAGACTCCGATAATCCGCTATGCGGGCAGTCGCGACAGCGTAAAGACAGGGTACTTGTGATCACTTACCCTGAAACTGCTGTACCTCTTCCCTTCCAGCCGCTATACTGGCCCTAAAGATTACCTGTAGCGGCTTATCCGATCCGGGAAACAAAGCACCCGGCACCCCTCTTACAATGCAGTTATCGGATGACGCTCAAGACTGCTCCGATTCCGCCATGAAAGAAAACACCTGTAATCTCCAGCCGGACAGCACCCTTCCGCCCTGCACAATTATTATATTCGGCGGCTCAGGGGACCTGACACGACGAAAACTCATTCCGGCCCTTTTCGCCTTATTCCAGCAGGACAGACTCCCCAAGCCTTTTGCCGTTGTCGGCTGCGGGCGGACCGAGCTTGATGACGACTCCTACCGCAGCCGGCTTGGCGAACATTACCGGCATGAGGGGCCGGAGCTTTCCGCCTGGAACAGGTTTAGCAGACAACTCCACTACCGGAAAATTGTCTATGATGAGGAGAGTTTTGCACAGTTGACCGATGTCCTGAAAAATCTTGATCAGCGCAACAAAACCCGGGGCAACCGCCTCTTTGATCTGGCGGTTCCACCCCGGCTCTACCCGGTTATTGCACGTTTGCTCGGCAGGGCCGGGTTGGCGAATGAGCATGAAAACAGCAACGGCTGGAGCCGAATTGTGGTGGAAAAACCCTTTGGCCACGACCTTGAGAGTGCCCTTGAACTTGACAAGGTTCTTCATACCCATTTTCAGGAACAGCAGATTTATCGCATAGATCATTACCTTGCCAAGGAAACCGTCCAGAACCTGCTGATCTTCAGGTTTGCCAACACCATTTTTGAACCGGTCTGGAACCGGCACTATATAGAGTATGTCGGCATTACGGCCGCAGAAAAACTCGGGGTGGAAAACCGGGCCGGCTATTATGACGGCTCAGGCGTACTGCGTGATATGTTTCAGAACCACATGATGCAGCTGCTCGTTTTGACGGCAATGGAGCCCCCGTCCCAGCTCAACCCCGATGCCGTCCATGATGAAAAGGTCAAAGTTATCCGATCACTGAGGGACTTTGATATGCAGCAGGGCAGCCGCATCTGCCTGGGCCAGTACGAATCGGGTGCAATCGACGGTAAAAATGTTCCCGGCTATCAACAGGAGCAGGGGATTCCAAAAAATTCCCAAACCCCGTCCTTTGCCATGATGGAATTATTCATCGATAACTGGCGCTGGCAGGATGTTCCGTTTTTCCTGGTTTCCGGAAAACGTTTGCCGCGTAAAGAAACCCGAATAGTGATTCAGTTTAAGGAAGTTCCACACCGGCTGTTTCAGGGCATGTTCGGCGACAGCATCAATGCCAACCGCCTTATCATAGAGACATTCCCCGAAGAGTCTATCAGACTGAGTTTTCAGACAAAAAATCCAGGGACAACCACATGCCTGCGCTCCATGACCATGGATTTCACCTACCAGGAACATTTCCGCAACAAGCCTCTTGACGCCTATGCCCGGGTTCTGCTTGACTGCATGAACGGCGATCATATGCTGTTCTGGCGCCAGGATGGAATCGAGGCTTCCTGGAAATTTCTCACCCCGGTCCTGAAAGAATGCGAACAGCAATGCGGCTGTGACCAGCAGCTGCACGCCTACCCTTCCGGCACCTGGGGCCCTGAAATCATTCAAGATACCCTGCAGAAAATCCTGAGCAACTGAACAACCGCCCTCCTCGTCAGCACACCCGACCTTCCACATTTCCGAATTGCCGGACATTTTTTCCTGAAAAACAAACACCATTGTCTCCGATTTGAGAATCTGGCAACTTGGCAACGCAGACAACATATTTAGATTAAAGAACTTTTAACAAAATATTTCAGTCAGGCATGCTTCATGCTTTCTCTCCAGCAGAACCTTTGCTTAAATACGTTTTTTTTCACACGTTCAAGGAGAAGACATGAAAACCCAAGACAGATTGATACTGCTTGCGATTACGGTTTTATTTTTTGGTTGCGCCCAGCAGGCCCTGGCTACACCGGTGGGTGAATTTACCAACAATGGTTGGACCATGATTGCCGATGACGACGGTGTCGGTCCTGGTGGGCGAGTTTTTCCAGGCTGGGGCGGACAGGCCTTTGATGCCGAATACCTGTTCTACAAAAA
>CAZPXI010000284.1:0-3726 GCA_964590715.1 uncultured Desulfobulbus sp. | reverse complement strand
CCATGAGTGTTGCCGCCGCTCGACTGGTTCCGTTTTCAACGTTTGCCGAGAACCCGCCGAGAAAATCGATCCCGACCAAGGTCGCCGCTTCATCAAGGGCGCGGGCGATATTAACGAAATCCCCGGTGGAAAAACCTGCCCCAACATAGGCCACCGGAGTGACGGCAATGCGCTTATTCACCACCGAGATTCCGTATTTTGCACTCACCTGTTCACAGACCGGAACCAGCTGCTCTGCGTGACGGCATATTTTTTCTTTGATCTTGCGGCAGGTTTCAACGGGGCTCTCACTTCGGCAGTCCAACAGGTCAATGCCCATGGTTACGGCCCGTACGTCCAGATTTTCTTTCTGGATCATGTCGACTGTGGCAAGGATTTGGTCTGATCGCATCATAACTGGATCTCGTTTGTGGCTTTAAAGATATCGTGGTGTTGAAGGAGCAGGGAAAGATCGTGCCTGCGGTTGAACCGGTTCAGACCGGCACGGAGTTCTTCAAGAGGTGCACATCTGCTGAGATCGACCAGCAGCATCATGGTGTAGGTCTCGCCCGTACTTGTGGTCGACAGGTCCAGGATGTTGATGTCGTGTTCAGTGCAGAACCCGCTGACCAGAGCGACAAAACCAATCCGGTCGGCTCCCCTTGCCGTAAGCACGTAGCTGTCTGCGGGCGCGGCAGGAGTGGGCATTGCTTCGGTCACCGGTTTGATCGAGATTTCAAAAAGATTATCTCTTTCAACCGCAAGCAGTTGTTCCCGAATGGTTTCGGGAGACACCGTGTCCGGAAACGAGCCATAAAGAATCATGCTGAAATATCCCTGCAGCACCTGCTGCCTGATATCGGTCAGGTTGCCCTCCATGTCGGCAATTGTCCTGGTAATGTCGTGGATGATACCGATTCGGTCCCGGGCCATGACCGAGATGATGTATTGTTTTCGAGGAGCTGTCATTGTGTTTAGTCGTTGGATGTTGAGCCTGTTTAAAGACTGCCGTTTTCTTACAAAGGCACTGTCGTTGACGGTTGAAAAAGAGGCACTGATGATATAACGGGATTTCCCTGCAGACGTCGAGGTATTTTTCAGATCTATTAGTACTGATTTGTGTCTGTGGCCTGAAAAAATGGTCCAGCCATGCTGGTTACATAAAATATTCAAAATCCCCGTGCAGCAGGTCAACGCTGAGCCAGCCGTTGATCAGCTGTGACGGTCGACCGATGAGCAGCTTGACCGTTTCCGCAGCCTGCAGGCAGGCCACCAGGGATGGGGTAAACGAGAGCACCGGTGGCGGCTCGCTTGTTCTGCTCTGTTTGGGGTAGAGCCTCTCCAGCAGATTACCGCCGGGGAGTTGAATTCCAATTTGACCATACCAGCCGTTGACCGCTCCGTGAACAAGGGGCATGGCCTGTTTCAGGCAGCGTGTGGCCAGATCACGCCGCGCGTTGTCGTTATCAAGGCAGTCGACAACGACATCGGCAGGGGCAAATGTGTCGGCCTCTCTGAAGTCAGTGGCCCAGGCTTCCACCATACAAAGATCGTGAATCCTGCCAACCCGGTCAGCGAGCACCTCGGCTTTGTTTTTGCCCAGAGTTTCAGTCAACGCCCCCAGTTGGCGGTTGAGATTGCTGGGAGAAAAACTGTCCGGATCAAAAAGGGTCAGGCGGCCGACCCCGATGCGGGCCAGACTCTCAATGACCTGGCCGCCAAGGCCGCCGCAACCGCAGATGATCACATGGGATTGCCTGAGTTTTTGCTGTTCTCCGATCTTCAGGGCGCCGGCATTTCTGGAGAGCGGTTCCGGTAACGCAGCCGTAATTGCAGAATCCGTTTTCTGTTTGTCGGCAGGGTACACTGGTGCTCGGATTCGATAAATAAAAGAGTTACGGACAGACAAGAACTCTGTTGCCGCCGCCGGATTGGGCCTGTTTAAGGCAGTTGCCGGCGACCAGCAGCAGGGTCTCAATGGTATTGTTCCAGTCCGGAGTCTCGGGTGCATATCCGGTAACGCCGACACTGATAGTGGCCTGCACGGAGGTTTTTTCTGACTCTATAGCCAGCTTGTCCACAGCCTGTCTCAACCGTTCGGCAACAATACCTGCTCCTCGGACAGGCGTTTCCGGCAACACAATCAGAAATTCATCCTCGCCCCAGCGGGTGATCCAGTCCACGTCTTTGCGGAAAATTTCAAGCGCTGATTGAGCCACACCGGTCAGAATTCGATCACCGATTCTATGGCCATGGGTTTCGTTGATTGCTCCGAGTTGATCGATGTCACAGAATACAATGGAGAGATAATGATTATAGCGTATGGAGCGCCGCAGCTCCACGGGTAAACGTTCCTGGAAAACAGGGCGTGTGCAGCAGCCGGTCAGGGCGTCGATTGACGAAAGCTGCTGAATTTTTTTCCGTAATTTCCGTTCTCGATTGATCAGCTTGAACTGGCGGGTAGCATCGAAAAAAACCGTTTCCAGCAACTCTGGGTCGCAGGGTTGGGGCAACAGCCTGAATATGCTGAGTTGATTGGCCGTGTTCAAGGTTTCCGATACGCTCTGCTCATCAACCGTGAGTATGGGCACCGCTGAAGATGTTTCAGCCACCTGTTTAAAAAACCTCCCGACATCTATGCCGGACAGTTCTGCATCCACAAGCACAACACTGTATGGCCCTGGAACCGCAAGAGCGGCAAGTGCATCTTTTACCGCTCTGAAGTAGGTGAACTCAAGGTTCTCGATCCCCTGACAGCGGGCAATGAGGTCCTGATTGTCACTCACAATAAGAATTTGGCAAGGCATGTATTCTCCAGGCAATATGTACTTTATGTATTTTAAAACCACTATAGCATTGGGCTGGAAAAAAGAGGAAGTCTTTTTTCGAGTTGTCAAGAAACCTGAGCTGCGCTATAAGGCCGATATGGAAAAGATACCAATGGAAATTTCCGACGGATGTAAACCGAAGATCGACTATCCCTGTTTGTGGCAGTACAAGGTGATAGCCACCGACTGTGTGCAGATCCGGAAGATCGTGGAGGAGCATCTTGGTGATGCACCTTACAGCCTGACTGAATCAAACCGGAGCAGCGGCGGAAAATATGTCAGCATGAACCTGGAGATGACCGTTCACAGTGATTATCACCGCTTGCGGTTGTATGAGGTGTTGACGGCATATCCTGCCGTTAAAGTGGTCTTATGATGAGTGAATCACAGAGTATTTCTCAAAATACGGAACAGGAAGCACCTTTTGACTCCAAATTGATCCCTGTTATGCGTGAGGCAGTTCTCACCGTACAGATGGTGCTCTATCGGAGTTTGAAAAAGAGAGCGGTGGACCGGTATTCCGACTGGCCGGAGGAAAAACATGGCCGCCTGGCCGGAGCCGTAGTCAACAATCTGTTCGGCACCGAAGCTGTTGACCCTGCAGTGGGGCTCTTTGCCCGCGAGCATCGTGAGCTTGTTGAGGACGAATTGCGCTGCCTGGCCGATCATTGCAGCGACTTGATTCCCTTTTTAACCGATTCTCTTCGCATGCAGACCATCTGTGACAATCAGGAGGGCGTGCACTCGCTGGGTTCCCTGCTCATGGCCAAGGCCCTGGGCATTTTACGGGAAGACCGGGAGCTGCCCCTGCCGTCAACCTTTATGCTCTCCGTGCGTAATCTGGCCGCGGTCCACGGTATTATCGAACCGCTGAAGGCCGCTCCCCCGCCTGAAGATCCACCAGCGTAGCTCCCCAGGA
>CAZPXI010000283.1:0-3733 GCA_964590715.1 uncultured Desulfobulbus sp. | reverse complement strand
ATTATTTTTTTGGTGCCCTGGGCATGGCAATGGTGCCGGTACGGATAATTTCTTTTATGCCTATGGGGCGTAGGATGTCGATAACAGCCTTGATCTTGGATTCAGGTCCGGTAATCTCCACGGCATAAGAGGTCGGGCTGACATCAACAACCTTTCCCCGGAAGATGTCGATGACCCGCAGAACCTCAGCCCTGGTATTGGCCTCGGCTTTGACACGGATTAACACCATTTCCCGTTCAACAAATTCCCCCTCGGTAATATCGGTCACCTTGATGACGTCAATCAGCTTGTGCAGTTGTTTGGTGATCTGCTCAACAATAGCATTGTCGCCCCGGGTAACCAGGGTCAGGCAAGAGACCTTCATGTCCAGGGTCTCTGCAACACAAAGACTTTCAATGTTAAAGCCGCGGCCGCTGAACAGGCCGGTGACCCGGGAAAGTGCCCCTGGTTTATTCTGGAGTAAAACTGACAGTGTATGTTTCATTGATCTATCCTGTATCGTGATTTTTTAAGTCAGGTTCGGTTTGACAATGGGCTTAGACAAGCAGCATTTCTGTTGTTGCCTTACCTGCAGGAACCATGGGGAAAACGCCTTCTTCCCGGCTGATGGCAAAGTCCATGATCACCAGATTGTCGGTTGCAAGGGCTTCCTTGATGACCGGCTCAACCTCGTCTTTGGTCTTGGCACGCAGGCCGACGGCTCCGTAGGCCTTGGCCAGTTCAACAAAGTCGGGGGTTACCTCCATGACCGTTGCCGAGTAGCGCTTGTTGTAGAACAGTTCCTGCCACTGACGAACCATACCCAGATAGTTATTGTTGAGAATGGCAACCTTGACCGGGGCTCCCCACTGGCGGGCAGTGGCAAGTTCCTGGATATTCATCTGAATGGATCCATCACCGGCAACGTCGATAACCGTTGCATCCGGGAAGGCCAGTTTGGCGCCGATTGCTGCGGGCAGTCCGTAGCCCATGGTGCCGAGTCCGCCGGAAGTCAGCAGGCGGCGGGGATGGTTGAATTTGTAAAACTGTGCGGCCCACATCTGGTTCTGGCCGACCTCGGTGGTAATGATGGCATCTCCGCCCGTCAGTTTGTTCAGTACCTCTATGACGTACTGGGGCTTGATGATGTCGCCTTCTTCTCGGTACGTCAGAGGGTGCTTGTCGTCCCATTCCTTGACCTGATCAAGCCATGGCCGATGTCTGTCGGCAACGGCCGAGGCATCAAAATCCTTGGTATTGTCAAGCCAGTTGTTCATGGCAAGCAGGGCGTGTTTGCAGTCGGCAACGATAGGGATGTCCACGTCAACATTCTTGCTGATGGATGTGGGGTCAATGTCGATATGGATAATTTCAGCGTGTGGTGCAAAGGCATCGAGCCGGCCTGTGACCCGGTCATCAAAACGGGCACCGACCGCAATCAACAGGTCGCTCTTGGCCACGGCCATGTTGGAGGCATAACTGCCGTGCATGCCGAGCATGCCAAGAGACAGCGGATTGGTACCGGGAAAGCCGCCAAGTCCCATCAGCGTCATGGTGACAGGAGTGGCCATCTTTTCAGCAAGCTCGGTCAACTCCTTGTTGGCGTTGGAGAGGATAACACCGCCGCCGATATAGAGGACCGGACGTTTGGCTTTCAGAAACGCTTTGCAGGCCTTTTCAATCTGGCCGGGATGCGGCTCAAGGTTGGGCTGATAGGTCTGCATCTTGATTGGTTTCTTTTCCGGAAAGGGCATCATCGATGCAACAACATCTTTGGGCAGGTCGATCAGTACCGGACCCGGACGTCCGGATGCGGCAAGATAAAAGGCCTCACGAATGGTCGAAACCAGCTCGGCTGGATCCTTGACCAGATAGTTGTGCTTGGTACAGGGGCGGGTGATGCCGACGATATCTACTTCCTGGAAGGCGTCGTTGCCGATCAACGCCCTGGGAACCTGACCGGTAAGGACGACCAGCGGAATAGAATCCAGATAGGCGGTGGCAATACCGGTTACCCCGTTGGTTGCTCCGGGGCCGGAAGTAAGCAGCGCAACCCCGACTTTGCCGGTTGCACGGGCATATCCATCGGCGGCATGTACTGCACCCTGTTCGTGACGGACAAGGATGTGTCTGATGTCGGAGTCCATCAACTCATCGTAAAGATCAATAACCGCGCCGCCTGGAAAACCGAAAATCGTATCAATACCTTCTTCCTGCAGACATTTTATGATGGCCTGCGAACCTGTAATTTTACTCATCGGGTAATCCTTTCTGTTGTTCGGCTCTGACATGCTGGCTGCCGAGTCGGAGAAATGAAAAAATATCCTGGTCCAGTCATATTTTTATCTTCCTGGAAAATAAAATAGTGTCTGACCTGGAATCTATTAAAAGAATAACGTTGGAGTATATAAATAAAGAAATACGCTGTCAAGCGATAATGGCGCATTCTGCAATAAGAAGAACTTTTCCTGTGAAGCATTTTTTAATGCTGTCTTTTGTTACTATTTCATTGAGTTGGGAGGTTTCCAGGTTGAGAAAAGTAACTGATTGCAATCGTACATTTTCATTATTCGGTACGTAATGAGTTAGAAACGACGGCGGTATCTGTTTTTCTTTTTACGTTTTTTAGCAACCAGATAAGCCAAGATTGCCAGGAGAAAAAATACAATCCCTGCTCCAGTGAGGATCATGGTCCGGTTCGTTTCATGGGCTGGAGGTGCGGGCGTTTCCTCTTCAGCTTGCGGTATGGACACGGAGGGCTTGTTCTCAAGTGGAACCCGGGCCTTTACCTGTCGAGTTGGTTTTGTTCCTGTTGCCGCCATCGCCTTTTCAGGTTGTATGGGAATCATGGCAAATCCTTTGGCCAGCAGTTCCGTTGCCTTGGCATCGCGGACTTTTCGATCTTTGCTGCCCATGACAATGGCAATGACCCGACGTCCGTCTCGTATGGCGGTAGCAGCAATGGAAAATCCTGCAGCCCTGAAATATCCGGTCTTGAAGCCGTCGCAGCCGTCAACTTTTTCGAGAAGATGGTTGTGGTTCCGCATGATAAATTCCCCGCCCCGAAAATCCCTGACCCTGGTTCCTGTGTACTTGAATACCTCGGGGTGCCGGGCAAGTTCAAGGCAGAGAATGCCGAAATCCCCGGCCGTGGTTACATCAACTTTTTGTCCCCTTGCCGGTGGAAGACCGTGGACTGAATAAAAATGGGTGTTCTTCATGCCCAGTTGCTTGGCCTTTTCATTCATCAGGGCAACAAATCCTTCCTTTGATCCTGCCACATGAATCGCCAGGGCAACGGCGGCATCATTGGCTGACTGGACCATCAGGGCATAGAGGAGATCTTCAACCGGGAACTGTTCCTTGGGGTCAAGGTATACCTGTGACCCGCCCATTTTTGAGGCCTCTGCAGTCACCTGCACCATTTCATTCAGGCTCAGTGTTCCCTGTTCAATCCGGTCAAGGGTGACCAGCAGGACCATCAGTTTCAAAACGCTGGCCGGATAGACGACTGCGTCGGTATTTTGTTCAAGCAGGACTTCTCCCGTGTCGGCGTTCAAGACCAGGGCGGATACATAGGGGTCGCGGGCAACGGTCTTGAGCGGAGCACGTCCAGCCCAGGCTGTCTGTCCCGCCAGGATGAGGATAAGCAGGCTGATAATGCAATGTTTCATGGCTGTATGAAGAGGGGCAAGAAGATTCAAGAGAGGGAAGAATGTCGGCCAGGTGGCCTGTCCCGGCATTGATCCTGAAA
>CAZPXI010000282.1:0-3739 GCA_964590715.1 uncultured Desulfobulbus sp. | reverse complement strand
GACTGCTTCACGGCAATCAGCTGATGCATCAGTTGGCTTTTTTACGTAAATAGGCTGGCTCATCGTAATCCTCGCCTTCATGATCGCCAAAATCCGGAAACGGAAGCTGAGAGAGTCCCCGTGGCGCCTTGTTGGGTTTAGCGATGCTGACCGGCTTTCCCTCTTCACGGGGCAGCTCTTCGGCCAGCCGGACACCGGAAGAAGGCGTTTCACGCACAGCCTGACTGCGAACGACTTCGATCTGAGAGATAGTCTCGGTCTCATCAATGGAGTCAATCCCGGTTGCGATAACCGTCACCCGCAGTTCATCACCGCAGGCCTCGTCAAACAATGCGCCGATGATGACATTGGCGTCTTCGTGGGCCTTCTCCTGGATAAGGGCGGAAGCCTCCATGAATTCAGCCAGAGTCAGGGTTTCTTCGGTTGCGGAGATGTTCACCAGCACCCCGCGAGCGCCGTCAATACCGACGTCCTCAAGCAGCTGATTGTCAATGGCCCGTTTGGCGGCCTCGCTGGCCCGATTCTCTCCTTCAGCGGATCCGGTCCCCATGATCGCCGGTCCGACCTCTTTCATGACCGTTCGCAGGTCGGCAAAATCCACATTGATATGACCGGAAAGGTTGATCAGATCGGTGATGCCTTTTACTGCCTGCAGCAGGACATTATCCACCATCTGCATCATATCGACCAAAGTCGAGTTCTTGTTCATCAGAGAAAGCAGGCGGTCATTGGGTACGGTGATAATGGTATCGGCGTACTCTTTAAGCTTTTCCCAGCCTTCCTCGGCGTTGCGCATCCGCTTCTTGGCTTCGAAATAGAACGGCTTTGTGACCACGGCCACGGTCAACGCCCCGGATTCCTTACTCAGTTTTGCTATCACCGGTGCGGCACCGGTGCCGGTTCCGCCGCCGAGACCGGCGGTAACAAAAACCATATCCGCACCCTGGAGGGTACTTTTCAGTTCGTCATAGCTTTCCTGGGCGGACTCCCTGCCCACTTCCGGGTCGGCTCCGGCACCCATTCCTTTGGCGATTCCCGGACCGAGCTGCAACCGGACATCGGCTCTGGATTTCTCCAGGGCCTGCATGTCGGTATTGGCCACGATAAACTCTACCCCGGCCAGCCGGTTGAGGACCATTGTATTGATAGCATTGCCACCACCACCACCAACACCGATAACCTTTATGGTTGCTACAGATTCTTCTTCCACGACTCTAAACGACATGTTTTTCCCCGATGACAATATTGATGGACTCGTAAAAAAGCCTCTACGCCTGCAGGAGCAATACCTAAAATCAACAAGATACAGGTACAATACAAAAACTTAAAACTGCTGATGAAAAAGCAGTGAACTACGCGGCTGGATATTGATTAATATATACCATTAACCCGAAGCCGACCAAAGCCTTTTCCGATTTTTTCCGTTTTTCAGACAATATTTTTGACCCAGCTTTTAAGCCGATTGACCACGCTGCCGCCTTCTCTGGGGCCGCTGTGTGAAGCCTGACTTCCGTAGAGGACCAGGCCGACTCCGGTTGTGCAACGGGGTGAGCGGACATCTTCCACCCGGCCGCCTATTCCCTGGGGGTAGGCCATGCGAACCGGCATGTCAAAAATCTGCTCCGCCATCTCAACGAGATTGGCCAGCAGCGAGGTTCCACCCGTCAGAACTATACCGGCATTAATCCGGTTCCGATACCCGGAGGTACAGATATTCTTATTGACCATCTGCAGGATTTCTTCAATCCTTGCCTCGAGAATTTCAACCATGACCCGCTGGGACACCTTGCGCGGTTTCCGATCACCAACGGTGGGAACTTCGATAATCAGATTTTCCTTGATCATCGACGAGAGTGCTCCACCATACAGATATTTCAACTCCTCCGCCTCCTGCAACGGCGTCCGCAGCCCGACTGAAAGGTCATTGGTCAGGTTGTTCCCCCCCAGGGCCAGCTCCCAGGTATGCTTGATGGTTCCGTTGCAGAATACGGCCAGATCCGTGGTTCCGCCGCCGATATCCAGTAGCGCCACCCCGAGTTCCATCTCATCTTTGCCCAGGACCGTATAGGAGGAGGCCACCGACTCAAGTACGATTTCAGAGACCCCGAGTCCGGCCCGATTGCAGCTCGTCACCAGGTTATGCAGGGAGGTATTGTCTGCGGTGACGATATGGACATTGGTCACCAGCCGCACCCCGGTCATGCCCAGGGGATTCTGGATCCCGGTATGGTCATCGACCATATACTCCTGGGGCAGGACATGGATAATCTGCTGATTATCCGAGATCTTTACCGTTTGAGCGGCATGAATAACTTCCTCAATATGCCGTTCCCGGATCTCCTGGTTGTTGATGGCAAGGATACCGGGGGAATTAAAGCCTTTGATATGATTACCGGCAATCCCGACATACATGGTTTCAATGTCACAGCCGGCCATATCCGAGGCCGCATCCACCGCCTCGCGGATGGCCTTGACCGTGGCCTCGATATTAACCACTACGCCTTTCTTCATGCCGGAAGAGGCTGAGGTGCCGACGCCGATAACGTCGACCCGGTCAGCAAAAACCTCACCGATGACCACACAGATTTTGGTGGTCCCTATATCAAGACCGGCAACCAGTTCGCCGGATTCCTGTCGTTCGTCGTTCTCTTGCATTGCCAGTTACCTGCCGGGCTGAAGCATTGCCACCAGCACCTTGTTTTCCGTATAATCCATTCTGATTTCTTTTATTCCCTCTATCTGCTTCTTCCGGTACAACCGCTCCAGAATCTTGACCAGCCGATAATACTTTGTCCGTATCCGATTCTCACCCATGTAGATGGGAAACGGCCGATCAACCAGATAGACGATCAGTCCAAGCTCCGGATCAACATGCACTTCGGAAACTGCCTGCACCGGCAGAATCGCATTTCCTCGGGCGGCAAGCTGGAGAAACCTGAGGGCTCCGGCGGACAGAGTACCGACGGCAATTTGATCTCCCTCAAGACCGCTATCGGCCAACTGCCCTGTAATCACGGGAAAATCAATATCCTGCCCGGGTTTGACCGGTGCAAACACTGTCCCGTCCTTATCGATGTAGTGCAATTGCCTTCCATCGTCCCCATCAACAGTCACCAGCGCCAGGGGCCGGTGCTCCCGGACGGTGATCACAACTCTGGACGGCCAGGCTATCCGGATATCAGCCTGATCAATCCAATTGAGTCCCTGTGTCTTTGCCTCAGCAGTCGCAACATCGAACCCCAGAAGATTCGTGCCCTGGGTCAGGCCGGTGGCCTCAATAATCTGCCGGTCACGGAGGGTTCGATTTCCGATCACCGAGACTTCGGTCAAACGAAAAATGTCCGAGGCGACAAGCAGCCGATACGAAAACCAGCCGCCGGTGACAACCAGCACACAAAGGGCAAAGGCCAGCAAACCGGTCCGGGACAGCCTGCGGGCCTGTTTTTCCTGCCGACCGCCAACCAGTCCAGCCTGCGGCTTGGTAACGGCAGAGGACTTTTTTATTCTCTGCAGAGGTATCCTTGGTATAAATCGCCGAATGCCTTTCCGACCCGAAGGCTTATGCGAATATTTAGGCGTATATGCTGCCATGGACCTCCTTAAATTCTACCTATTTTTTCATCTTAAAAGATATGGACTTCAGGCTCAAGGAAAATGCCGGTCTGCTTCCTTACTTTTTCCTGGACCTTGTGCATCAGCTCCAGAATATCCGCAGCTGTAGCTTGACCTCCATCGTTGA
>CAZPXI010000281.1:2371-3757 GCA_964590715.1 uncultured Desulfobulbus sp. | reverse complement strand
TATTCACAAAAGAGTAACTATACCGCCTGGAATGAAAAAAATCATTAACGAATTCCCCTTTTAAAGAGATCAATTGCAACGGCAGTACGCCATGGACAGACAACACATATATACGGTTTCCGAACTTAACAGCTCAATTCGCACCCTGCTTGAGAACCGTTTCTCTTTTCTCAGTGTCAGCGGTGAAATATCCAACCTGCGCAAACCGTATTCCGGCCACCTGTATTTCACACTCAAAGACGACAGGGGCCAGGTCAAAGCCGTACTTTTTAAAATGCAGCAACGTTATTTGCAGCAGCAGCCTGCGGACGGCCAGTCGGTAATCTGCCGGGGCAGGCTTTCGGTTTATGAACCTCGTGGCGATTACCAGTTGATTGTCGATCAGGTCGATTTTCAAGGGGCAGGCAACCTGCAGATCGCCTTTGAACAGCTTAAGAAAAAACTGGCCGCAGAAGGTCTGTTCGCTGAAGAGCATAAAAAAAATCTGCCCGCACTCCCTGATCATATCACCCTGATCACTTCGCCCCGCGGAGCCGCAGTCCACGATTTTATACGAATAGCAACCCGGCGTTTTCCCGGCACCAGACTGGCGGTGTATCCGGTCGCGGTTCAGGGCGATGGCGCGGCAGCAGAGATCATCGACGCCCTCAGGCGGGTAAACAGCCGCCTGCATACCGACATTATTGTACTCTGCCGTGGAGGCGGTTCAATTGAAGATCTGCAGGCCTTTAACGATGAGCAACTGGCCCGGGCGATTTATGAATCCAAAATCCCGGTGGCCAGCGCTGTCGGCCACGAAATCGATTTTACCATTGCCGACTTTGTCAGTGATCTGCGGGCCCCGACTCCGAGTGCGGCCGCAGAACTGCTCCTGCCGGACGCGCGCGTGCTGTCGGATACGATCGAGAACCAACGCAAAAAAATCATCCGCCTGCTCCAGGACCGGTTACACCGCTCGGCCGACAGGCTCGCCCTGCAGCAACAGAAGCTCGGCGATTTCTCCGCCCCCCTTGCCAACCTGTTTATCAAGGTCGACCATGAGTCCATGCGTCTGTCACGCAGTATGGAAGATATTTTCCAGGACTGCCGGCAATGCATCAGTGCACTGCAACTCCGCCTTGAACGACAAAACCCCGATACCCGCCTGCAACTCTCGATCAGCCGGTTGGCCTCTCTGCGCCAACGGCTTATCCAGGCGGGCCATCACTGCATTTCCTCAAATACACAAATGCTTGAACAACAGAAAAACCTTCTTGAGGCCATCAGCCCCCATGCAACTCTAGCCAGGGGGTATGCCATTGTCCGGGAAAAAAACACATCGAAAGTCGTGACCGACAGTGCCAAAATCAAGCCCGGCCAGAAGGCGGAAATTCTTCTCCACCGCGG
>CAZPXI010000281.1:0-2271 GCA_964590715.1 uncultured Desulfobulbus sp. | reverse complement strand
CCGACAGTGCCAAAATCAAGCCCGGCCAGAAGGCGGAAATTCTTCTCCACCGCGGCCGTTTGGATGTAACCATTGACACCTGCTCCGTAGAAACCAAAACCTGAGCCCGAGCGCAGCGCCCCTACTGATGGGGTACCTCTTTTCATGGATGGTTGATTGCCTGGCATATTGCTTTATAAGCACAATTCGGAGACAATAAAAAATCTGATTACCTGCAACCCTCAGCCTGATGCAAGGTGCAAGGGATACCATCGCTGAATATCAAAAGGCGTTACGAACCTAACGAATTTATGATGTATTCATAAGGCCCTGCAGTCCGACTGAACAAGCGATGTTATCCCTGATGAGGGAAAAGCTGAGCTTTGCACGCAATTAGAATAAAAAAAGGCCTCAAGAGAATGTATTCTCCTGAGGCCTTTGAAGGATCTCTGTCGAGGGGATAAATCAGTTGAGTATGTTACTAATCTCCTGATCAATGGAAACAATAATTTCAGGTAACTGCTCCGGATTCTTTTTTGCGGTTTTCTTCAGAGCCTTTCCCCACTGTTGCAGCATCCTGGTATCAACCCGTCGAATGTCATTATCCTTTGACCATTCCAGGCCTATTTTAAGGCCAAGCCGATCAAGACGCTTCTTCTGGTGCTCACGCAGATTTTCCGGAGTATTTGCCAGTAACTCTTTGGTAATAGTTTGCCAGCCGTCAATCAGGAAGGTCCCCTCTTGAAAGGTCTTAAACCACCTACGTTCCTCCTGACTCAGGCTACTCAGAGTATGGGTATAATCCGACAGTGTGGATACAGCAGAAATATCGTCCGTGATTTCGGCACGAACCGTTCCCGATAAAAAGAGGCTGACTAGAATAAAGAAAAGCGCTGAGGTTCGCTTCATTGGACGTGCTATATTAGAGGTTTGATAACCATTCAAATTACATCAATTTAGACCCAATTGAATCATTTGTCAAGTATTCTCGGCATAGAAAGTACAGTTTTTTATACTTTTCCGATCAATTAATTACAAAGCTGCACAATACATTATTGAAAAAACCAACAGACTCAGTATTGAACTGAGGATCATAAGCCGAACCGCATCTTTGATGTGCTCCCTGTTCAGAGCGTAGATATCATCACCAAGGGTCGGTTTGTCCACAGTTGTGCCGAAATACCTGCTGCTGCCGCCAAGTTGAATTCCAAGAGCCCCGGCCATGGCAGCCTCTGGAAACCCGGCATTGGGACTGGCATGCTGCTTTTTATCACGACGCAGAATTTTCCAGGCCAACCGGCCGTTTCTTCCTGTAAGAAAACTGGCAAAAACCAGGCCAAAAGCTGTTAATCGGGCAGGAATATAGTTAACAGTATCATCCAGCAGGGCTGCCGATCTACCAAACTGAAGATATTTTTCATTTTTATACCCGAACATGGAGTCCATGGTATTTACGGTCTTGTACAAAACTGCTGCAAGGGCTGCCGCTGGGACACTGAATCGGCCAAGTCCAATTACACTGCAAATTACGGCTGCGAGAACTGCGAAAAAAAGGGGTGCAATCACACCATCGGACATGTTTTCCGCCACACTCTCAATACAGGCCCGGATGATACCGGCCTCATCAAGTTCTTTTGTCTCACGACCGACAATCCGGCCGACACTCTCGCGCGCCGACTTGAGATCACCTGTTTGAAGGGTTTCACCCAGCCGGTTATAGACATCCATTGCATGGTCGGCAAGACTGCGCAGAGCGGTGGTGGTGTAGAGAAGCAGCACACTGCCTGCAAAGAGCGCCCATGGTGAGACTGCGGCCAGAACACAAAAGAGCCCAACTGTAATGAACCCGCAGCTCAGCAGCGTCCCCAGAACAGTGAATCGCCCTGCGCTTGCCGGAGAGATTTTTTTTTTGCCAAAAATTATTTTTTTACTAAAAATCTTTTTTTTACTAAAAAATGTTTCCAGCCCTGCGGCAATCCGGGCGATCAACACCACCGGATGGGGCAGACTGCGCGGGTCACCAAAGAGTGCGTCAAGCAGCCAGGCAAGCCACAGGGCGGGAACAAAAGCTGCGGCCGACCTGGGGAAGCCGGAAAAAACCTGCTGCAGAAATTCCACGACTTGCTCCATAAAAAACTACAGCCCCAACAACCGGTAGATGGCGTTCATGTCCAGGTTTTCACGAACCACCTGCGCCAGCCGGTCCAGGGCCGGTTCAAGATCATAGACTGCACCCTGTCCGGGAAGCGGCTCCAGCCCTTTTTTGGTTCGCAACCGATTGATCCACCAGCG
>CAZPXI010000280.1:0-3778 GCA_964590715.1 uncultured Desulfobulbus sp. | reverse complement strand
CCGGCCAGACCCCGACATCGTTGAAACGGGCAACCGGACAGTTGGCATAGGTCTGCGGTCCCTTGCAGCCGACTTTGTAGAGGCAGTAGCCCTGCTTATGGGCCTCATCGCCGAACTGTTCAACAAATCGTCCTTCGTCGAAATGGGGCCTGCGTTCGCACTGGTCATGATTCTTGCGGCCGTAGGCAAACAGTGGCCGACCCAGCTGATCTGTTCTCGGCAGTCGTTTAAAGGTCAGGTAGTGGAGCACCGTGCCCAGGAAGCTGACCGGATTGGGCGGGCAGCCCGGGATGTTGATGACCGGGGTGCCGGAGATCAGGTCCCGGACCCCGACCGCACCGGTTGGGTTGGGTCTGGCGGCCTGCACTCCGCCATAGGAGGCACAGGTGCCGATGGCAATGATAGCCGCTGCCTTGGGGCCGACGTCGGCAAGAATGTCCATGGCCGTCTTGCCGCCGATTTTACAGTAGATACCGCCGTCTTTGGTCGGGATGGCTCCTTCGACAACACAGATGAATTTGCCCTTGTTTCTTTCAATGGAGGCCTGCATGGCCTCTTCGGCCTGATGGCCTGCAGCAGCCATAATGGTTTCATGGTAGTCCAGCGAAATGATATCCAGGATCAGGCGGCCGATATCCGGATGGGACCCGCGAAGAAGGCTTTCTGTGCATCCTGTGCACTCCTGGAAGTGCAGCCAGATAACCGGTGGCCGCTGTGGAGAGGCGGCCGCTTCCACCAGTTTCGGGACCATGGTTTCGGAAAGTCCCAGGGCTGCAGCTGCCATGCTGCAGCCTTTGATAAAGCTGCGGCGGCTGACCTGCGTGTCTTTGTTTTTGCCGGCATCCTGTCTAGACATGGGGTTTCTCCTTTTCCAGCTGTTGTGAATGTGAACGGTTTTTCCCTGTAGGTCCGGGTTCCGTTCCCCTTCCTCCTCCTTTCATTAGCCGAAAAAAATATTGAGGGCAAAAGAAAAGAGAAATAAAAATACATTGACGTTGTGCGATTTGTTCAATATGTGCCGCGGCTGGTGTCCGATTAAGCGGGCCTTAACATATCCGTGGCAGCGGTTCTCCGGAAAGCGGCTCAATGAGCCGGTTGCCGCCAATAGTTGTTGTCAGGCTGACCCTTCCTGCAGGACCGTTGCCAACCCGACCGATACGGGCGGCATCTCTACCGGCCTCGGTCGATTGCATGCAGGCCAGGAGGTCGGTTGCTGCATTTTCATCACAGATAAGGATGCATTTACCTTCATTGGCCAGGTAGAGCGGGTCGAGACCAATCAGCTCACAGGCGGCACCGACCACAGGTCGGATGGGAATGTCCTGTTCAAAGAGATCGATATTAACCTCTGAGGCATGGGCAATTTCGCAGAGCGTTGTTGCAAGTCCTCCCCGGGTCGGATCACGGAGTACATGTACGGCAGCACTGTTTTCGGCAAGCAATGCCTGCACCAGATGATGCAGGGCCATGGTGTCGCTGTGGAGGTCACCGGCAACCTGCAGACCGGCCCGGCTGGTCATGATGGTGATGCCGTGGTCGGCCAGGGTGCCGGAAAGCAGCACCGCATCACCGGGGCCGGCATTTTTACCCGATATATTGATATGCTCCTCAACCCGTCCGATTCCGGTGGTGTTGATAAAGAGCTTGTCGGCCTTACCTCTGGGAACGACCTTGGTGTCACCGGTAATAATGTCGACCCCGGCCCTTGTGCAGCAGGCGGCAATGGAGGCGATAATGATTTCAAGTTCCGCCAACTCCAAACCCTCTTCAATGATCAGCCCGAGGCTCAGGCCAAGAGGAACGGCTCCACGCATGGCAAGATCGTTGATGGTGCCGTTGACGGCCAGTTCGCCGATATTGCCGCCGGGAAAGATGATCGGGTCGACCACGTAGGAGTCGGTCGACATGGCTAGTTTACCATTTTGCGCAGGCATTATTGCGCAGTCTTCCAGGTCATGGAGGAGTGGATTGTCAAAATATTTGAGAAAGAGCTCGCTGATCAGATTCTGACTTGCCAGTCCACCACTGCCGTGATCCAGGGTTATTTTTTTTGTCTTGTTCATAGATGATTTTTAAAAAGTATCCCTTACGGGAATGGGTATTGTATTCCGGAGTATATTATTCTCTCTGTGTCCTCTGTGTTCTCTGTATTCTCTGTGGTTTCTCTGTGGTTATTGTACGCTGTGTTTGTGACCGCTGAATCGGTAGAAGGCAGCGCAGGTGCCCTCTGATGAGACCATACAGGGCCCGATGGGCCCGGTGGGTGTGCATGCCCTGCCGTAGAGCGGGCAGTCGGGCGGTAACAGGTGTCCCTGCAGAATTTCTCCGCATTTACAGCCCGTTGGTTCCGGAACCGTTCTCAGCTCAAGCTGGAGTTTTTTGACCGCGTCAAATTGTTCGAATTCTTTTCTCAGGCCAAGACCGCTCCCGGGAATCAGCCCCAGGCCCCGCCACTGGGTATCTTCCTGCACAAATACGCTCTCCATCAGTTCACGGGCCCGGCTGTTGCCGCCATCGGTGACGACCCGAGTGTAACAGTTGTCGACTCCTGCCCGGCCTTCGACCACCTGTCTGGCCAGGCTGATGAGACCTGCAACAATATCCGCCGGTTCAAATCCGGCCACTGTGCAGGGCAGATGGTATTTTTCCGCCAGCGGAGTGTAGGCATTCGCGCCGATAATGGCGCTGACATGGCCCGGGCAGAGCAGGCCGTCGACATTGAGTTCCGGATCGGACATCAGGGCAACCAGCGGAGGCGGCATAATCTTGCAGCCGGCAAAAACACAAAAGTTTTCTATTTCCAGCCGCTTTGCTTCAAGGATGGTGGCGGCAATGGTTGGAGCCGTGGTCTCAAAGCCAACCCCGGGGAAAAAGACGATTGTATCCGGATGCTTTCGGGCCAGGGTGAGTGCATCCATGGGCGAATACACGACCTCAACCGTTGCCCCATCCGACCGGGCCTCGGCCAGTGAACCGTCGCTGCCGGGAACCCGGATCAGATCCCCGAAGGTGGCGACAAGGACATCTTTTTTGCGCGCGGCTTGGACAAAGGCGTCTACATGTCCGGCAGGGGTGACGCAGACCGGGCAGCCGGGCCCGGAGATAAGTTCCAGCTGTTCGGGAACCAGAGAACGCAGGCCGTTGCGAAAAATAGACACGGTGTGGGTTCCGCAGACCTCCATGATTCTAAGCGGTCGGTCAACGGTGGCTGAGAGTTCGTGCAGCAAGGCATCGGTAATTCCTTTTTCTCTGAATTCACCGGCGCATTTCATGGTGTCTCCTCACCGTCATACGGCATAGCCTCGGCCATTTCCCGCATCAGCTCCAGGTTGGTCAATGCCTCTTCTTCGGTCAATGTATGGATGGCAAACCCGGCGTGGACAATAACGTAGTCGCCGATTTCCGGAATCCTGTCGGCCAGATCAAGCCGAACCTCTTTTTTCATGCCATCGGCATCAACAACCGCGACCTGCGGATCGGCAAGGTCACCGAAGATACTTTTTAATTTCTTCACCTGCATGGGTATGGCGAGACACATTTTTTTAATTTCCTCATTTCTTTTTTTTAAATCACGGATGGATACGAATTTTTAGTACTTTTTTTTAATCATGACGGACTGGTAAAAAGTCAAAACCGCCATTTGCACAATACGGAATTACAATATGATATGACCTCTCCGCCGTCGGTTTCGTGGCTTTTACGACACCGACAATCATCCTTAATTCGTAACTGTTCAGGTCACGCAATATATTACCGCAAATATCGGCCTGTAACTGTT
>CAZPXI010000279.1:0-3783 GCA_964590715.1 uncultured Desulfobulbus sp. | reverse complement strand
CGGTTATCCCTGAAATAACTGCTCCACCAGGGCCCCGACCGTGCGGACCGGAACAACGGCCATGCCGCCCGACGGTGCACCGTCAAGCTGGCGCAGACTGGACTCGGGCATGAGAAAGGTCTTGAAACCGAGCCGGTCAGCCTCGCGCAGGCGCATCTCCATCTGGCCCACCGCCCTGATCTCTCCGGCCAGCCCGACCTCGCCGCAGACCACGGTTGTCGGATCGACCACCTTTTCAAACAGGCTGGAAAGCAGGGCCACCACCACCCCGAGATCCAGAGCCGGCTCGTCAATCCGAATGCCGCCGGCAATGTTAAGAAAAATATCATGGTCAAACAGCGTGACCCCAAGCTTTTTCTCCAGCACCGCCGTCAGCAGCGCCAGCCGCTGCGGGTCGGCACCGATGGCCGTCCTCCGGGCCGTACCCAGGCTTGAAGGACTGACCAGGGCCTGGACCTCAACCAGGATAGGTCGCGTGCCCTCAACACTGGGCATAACCACGGAGCCGGGCACATTGACAGGACGCTCGGCAAGAAACAGGGCCGAGGGATTATCCACCTCGGCCAGACCGGTATCCTTCATCTCAAAAACGCCGATCTCGTTGGTGGAGCCGAAACGGTTTTTGACCGTGCGCAGGATGCGAAACATCTGGCCGCGATCCCCTTCAAAATAAAGGACCGCATCCACCATGTGTTCCAGAACCCTCGGCCCGGCGATGGCTCCGTCCTTGGTGACATGACCGATAAGCAGCACCGGCAGGTCACTGGATTTGGCCAGGGCAAGCAAACGGGCGGTGGATTCCCGCACCTGGGTAACGGAGCCCGGGGCGGAGCCGACATCTTCGGTGAACATGGTCTGGATGGAATCAACCGCCAGAAGAGCCGGGGACATCTCAGAGGCCATGGCGACGATGGATTCCACACAGTTTTCCGTGGCCACAAAAATTCCATCGTCATCAATCTGCAGCCGATCGGCCCGCATACGGACCTGGCGAATGGATTCCTCCCCGGTCACATAGAGCACCCTGCGCTCGCCGCCGGTCAAGGCCGCCAGCAACTGGAGGATAAGCGTTGACTTACCGATACCGGGATCACCACCGATAAGAACCATGGAACCGGGCACGATCCCGCCGCCAAGCACACGGTCCAGTTCACCGATACCGGTTTTCAAGCGATCCTGGTCACTCCCGGTCGGGCCGGAAAGGGGCAGCGGGGTGGCAACATTCTTCCGCGTGGAAACGCTCACAACCCTCTGCTGTTCTGTAAGGCTGTCCCACTGACCGCAATCCGGACAGCGGCCAAGCCACTTCCGACTCTCATAACCGCACTGGCCGCAGACAAACAGTTGTTGTTTTTTTTTCTTAGCGGCCATAATCAATGAAGGTACTCCCAAGGTGAAGGCTTTCCCGACAGGAAATCTGAAACCGAAAATAAAGAAAAATCATTCATAACAGTTATTCTATCTAAGAACAGTTTAAGAAGTCAAGACCTCCAACAGCCGCCTGCTCCCGGAACCCGTTGACTTCCACTCTATTGTCTTGTAGGAATTTTTTACCTGGAGGCCGCGAAGCTGGAAATTCCCCGGGGAAGTAACCGTATACACACAGTCCACAGATGCCCATACAGGTTCAGAAGAACGAACGCCGATAAGGATACAGAAACAATACAAACAACCTCGACGGAAACAAAAATAAAAAAACATGCGACAATTTTTTCTGCCGGTCGGTCTGCTGTGTGCAATCTTTTTTGCCCTGTTCCTGCCCGCCGGCGGCACTTTTATTTCGGAAAACAACGGCTTGAAGATATTGGTCTTCATCATCTTTCTGGTCAGCGGTTTTCAGACAGGCGGCAAAGGCATTGCTCTTGGTAGACGGCTTGTCCTGGTTTTTCTGACCGCAGCTGCAATCTCCCTCTTCCTCTCGCCGCTGCTGGGGCTTCTCATAACCCGGATTATCCCCTTCCCCCAGGCCCTGGCAATAGGACTTATCGTCATTGCCGCAGTCCCGCCTACCCTCTCCTCCGGCATCGTCATTACCGAGGTGAGCCGGGGCAATGCAGTGCTGGCCCTGATCCTGACCGTTTCCCTCAACCTGCTGGGCATTTTCACCATGCCCTATATGCTCGATCTCTGTCTCAAGGCGGCAGGCCCGATTGATATCGACCAGAACAGACTGCTCGTCAAGATGCTTTTCTTCGTTCTTCTGCCCTTTGCCATAGGTAAAACGGCCAGAATCTTCAGTGGAATAAACCGAATATCGCCGAACTGGAGTTACGTCAACTCAAGCTGTGTTATCCTGGTAGTCTACGGCTCTCTTGCTGTTTCCAAAAATGGATTTTCCAGGCTGGGCGCTGCCGAATACGCCATGATTCTTGGTTCCGTCGCCCTGCTCCATTTCCTGCTCCTGGCCGTCAACGCCCAGGCGGGAAAGGTACTTCATCTGCCAACGGCGGACCGCAAGGCGCTGGTCTTTGTCGCCTCCCAGAAAACCCTGCCCATCAGCGTGGCCGTACTGACCAGCATCAGCGTTGATACCGGCAGCGCGGTCATCGTCTGCCTCATGTTTCATTTTTTCCAGCTCTTTGTGGATTCCTTTCTCGCCGCCTGGCTCATGAAAAAGCCTGTATGAAGGCAGGCCGTCAGCAACAGCTATTTTTTATTTTACGTAACTGTTCAGGTCACGCAATATATTACCGCAGATATCGGCCTGTAAGTGTTCAGAAGTGCCACATATTTGTTCAATTCGGCCTTTGAATCATACTTATGCTATTCGAGAAGACCGAAGTGGCCGAAGATGGGGTGGCTTCTGAATAGTTACTATTTTACAATCAAAAGAAAAGAGGAGTGACTGCGGAAACACTGGATGAAAATTCCAGAGGATCTATGACTGTTTTTGCTGAAGCCGAACGGCAAAAAAACCATCGAGCCCGTCGGCAGGGGTGGGATGGAAATACCCGTGTTTATCCACAAGACAGGCCGCCTGCTGCGGCAGGTAATCAGCGGCATTCTCCACAAAAAATCCGGAATGATCGGCCAGGAAAGCGGCAACAACACCCTCGTTTTCTTCCGGCTCAAGAGAGCAGGTGGCATAGACCAGAACACCGTTTTGTTTCAACAGGCCGGCTGCCGTGTTTAAAAGCAGAACCTGCTGCTGATGATAGGTTTTCAGCTCCTCCTCCCTGCGATTCCACCGGATATCAGGTTGACGGCGGATAACGCCGGTTCCCGAACAGGGGGCATCCAGCAGGATACCGTCAAAGCGCTCTTCGGTTTCCGCTCCAAACTGTTCAAGAGTGGTGTTGCAACAGGTGACCCGGTCAAGCCCCAGACGATTCAGATTCTCTCCCAGCAGCCGGAAGCGCCGCTTGTCAGGTTCAACAGCGGTAATCCCCGTTGTTTTCGGAGCAAGAGCGGCCAGATGACTGGTCTTGCCACCCAGCCCGGCGCATGCATCAAGATATTTTCCGCCATCACCCATCGGCATCAACCGTGAGGCCAGTTGCGCAGCTTCATCCTGGACCTGAAAATACCCCTGTTCATAACCGGGCAACCCGCTGATACTGCCGCCGGATTCGGGAAGGTACAATGCCTCACTGGAAAACTTTCCAGGCAGGATCTGAAAACCCGCCTCTGCAAACAGCGACTGAAGTTCGTTTCTGCCGATGAGCCGGCTATTTGTGCGCAGGGTCAGGACGGGCGGCTGGTTGTTACAGCGGCAAAGCATGGTGGTTTTTTCCGGGCCGAAACGCTGCCGCCACCTTCTGAGGAGCCAGTCCGGATGGTTCA
>CAZPXI010000278.1:0-3799 GCA_964590715.1 uncultured Desulfobulbus sp. | reverse complement strand
CCCTCCTGTTCAACCCACATGGCGGCGGGCAGAATAACATCGGCCACATCAGTGGTCGGGGTCGGGTAGACGTCGGAAACAACGACAAATCGGTCGTCTTTAAGGGCGCCCTTCCGATAGCGGTTCAGATTCGGCATGGTAATCATCGGATTGGTCACCTGGATCCACATAAACCTGATATCACCGCGATCCAGGGCCCGGAACATCTCTACGGTATGATAGGTCGGCTTGGGGTCGATGTTGGCAAGCGGCACATCCCATATTTCAGCCGCCATTTTCCGGTGTTCCGCGTTCATGACCACGCCATGGGGCAGCTTATGGGTCAAGGTACCGACCTCACGAACCGTCCCGCAGGCACTGGGTTGACCGGTGAGAGAAAATGGACTGTTGCCGGGGGTGGAAATCTTACCGGTCAGCAGGTGGATATTGTAGACCAGGTTGTTAATCCAGGTGCCGCGCACGTGCTGATTCATCCCCATGCACCAGAAGGAGGTAATTTTTTTAGTCGGATCACCATAGAGGGAGGCCAGGTATTTAATATCCATGGCCGAGACTCCGGAAATTCGTTCCGCCTTTTCCGGGGTGTAATCCTTTAAAAATTCCTTGTACTCTTCAAAGGTTATATCCTGGGGTTCATCCTTAAACTTAAAATGATCCTCGGTTCCATAGCCGATATTGGTCTTGCCCTTATGAAAGGTGGTGTGCTTGTTGACAAAATCCCAATTGACCCAGTCGTTGCGGATAATCTCGTAACAGATCGCATTGGCCACGGCCAGATCGGTACTGGGCTTAAAAAGGATCGACTTGTCGGAGGCCTGACTGGAACGGGTGGAGCGGGTGGCCAGATCAATAATCGTCACATCGTCTTTACGCTTGCGGCTGGCCAGCATGCGGGAAAAGAGAACCGGGTGCATTTCCGCCATATTGTTACCCCAGGTGACAAAGACATCGGCATGTTCAATGTCCTCATAACAGCCCATGGGCTCGTCAATACCAAAAGAGGTCATAAAACCGGTCACTGCGCTGGCCATACAGAGCCGGGCATTGGCCTCAACATTGTTGGTGCCGAGGCAGCCCTTGAACAGTTTGGAGGCCACATAACCGTCCGGAATGGTCCACTGGCCGGAACCGTACATGGCGACTGAGTCCTTACCGGTCTGACTGATGGTTTCCTGTATCTTGGAGGCAATGAGATCCAGGGCCTCGGCGATCGGAACCTCCACCATTTTATCGCCCTTACGGACTTGGGCTTTGCGAATTCTGTCCTTGCCGTACAGGGCCTGCACCACGTGGAATCCTTTGACGCAGCATAAGCCTTTATTAACGCTGCAGTTGGGATCACCCTTAACCGCCACCGCCCGATCACCGGAAACGCCGACCAATACACCGCAACCGGTGCCGCAGAAACGACAGGGTGCTTTTTTCCAGGTAATCTGCCCGGAGGCACCTTCCTGTTTTTTCCAGTCGGCAAAGCTGATTCCAGGGAAAATTGATCCGGCCGCCGCAATGGCGCTGCCGGCTGCCGCAGACTTAATGAATGATCTTCTGTCTAATTTCATATTATCCTCTTTGCTCTCCCTGTTTGTTATTTCTCATCGCGTGGCATAACTACACGTTTTCACATACTTAAAGTTTGTTATTCCGCATTATGGCCAAAGGTCATGCTTAATGACTGTAATGAAGGTATTTTTTTCAGCGTTTCCTGAAGTATCTTTTCGGTTTTTTCATCCGGGGTGTCGGTGACGAGAACCACCACCTCCTGGTTGTCCGCCGGAATAATTTCGCAATACTCCATACCTGACAGATCAGTGCATAGCTGGTCCATGGCCCCATTCCGGGGCAGCGCCAGATAACTTAAAATGGGCATTGGCCCTCCTTATGAAACGATGTAAAGAACAACCCCTCCTGGAAACGGGCGGGCTGAAAATGACGGAAAAAGCCGTTAGGGCATTTCGCGGGCATTGGCTGTGGGAGAAGTATAGCCATCAAGAAAATGATAATCCTTGCCGAACAGCAGACTGTATATATTAGGATTAAATCCTACCTATATTTTAGAATGCCACAACGTATCGGTCGAGTCAAGGAGGTTTTAAATAAATGGATACAGGAGGATGTGAAGAATATTCTTCATTACAATGAAGAATATTCTTCACTTTCTTTGGAGTTACTCCTTTTTCTCATATGAGATTTAATACCTACGTATTATTTTTTTGTATAATTTCAATTAAATACCTCAAAAGCATACCCGTTGCCATATTACGGTTCTAAAATTGCAAGAATAGATGAAATCTTAAAAATACGGAACGCAAATAATCCTATTGTACTATCAGGTACATGAAAATGACAACGCGTGCTAATCGGATATCCCATACAATGAGAAGTATCTCCGACAATACGTTCACAGCCTCTTCGGATAATGATAAAATATACTCGTTTTACCCTCATAACATGTCTTCTTGTCCTGATAACAACAGGATCCTGTCTTGCCGGCGAACCGGCCGGCCTGGCAAACTATCTTGAGCAGGCCCTGGTCGGAAATGATGCCCTGCAAAAGGCCCAGGCCCAATTTCGAGCAGCAACGGAACGTGTCCGCCAGGCCGGGGTTCTCCCTGACCCGAAACTCAATGTGCAATATTACCTGGTGCCGATAGAAACCCGGACCGGTCCCCAGAACGCGGCCGTTGGAATCAGCCAGTCCGTTCCCTGGTTGAACAAACTCTCCCTGCGGCGGCAACTGCGTGACCATGAAGCAGTCATTGCCGAAGTCAAACTGGCCGCCGTTGAGCTGGATGTAGTTCGGCAGGTAAAGGAGGCCTACGTCGAATACGGCTACCTTGGCCGTTCCCGGCAGATGGTCTCAGATAATATCGAGTTATTACGGTATCTGGAAGGTGTGGCCCGAAGCCAGTATACAAGCGGCAAATCCACCTACTTCGATGTCCTGAAAATTCAGATCGAGCTGGCCAAGTCCGAAGAACAAGATCGGTCACTGGTCGACCAGGCCGGGCCGCTGCGAGTCTATATCAACAGTCTGCTCGGAAGTGAGCCCGAACGGGCCCGCGCTATTCCGACCATTCTGCCCCAGGCGGTTCTGACCCGAGGAGAAGATGAAATCCTCACCATTGCCCTGGAAAACGCGCCGATACTTCACGAGGCCCAGGAACGTATTGCCCGGGCCAGGACCGGGCGGGAACTGGCCGAACGGGATTTTTATCCTGATTTTAACTTTTCCCTGAAAACTATTTTTACCGGATCGGCTGAATTCGGTGCCCCGAAAGACAGCGGCAAGGATCCGATTATCGCCGGCGTAACGGTCAACCTTCCCATCTTTCGTGACCGGCGTCACGGCAAGGTCGCTGAACAGCAGGCGGCAATCAGTTCGGCACAGTTTTTCCGGCAGCAGCAGGCCCGGAAACTTTCCACAGAAATAGAACAGTCCCTGTACGGATATCGGGAAGCCGAACGTAGGATTGCCCTCTACAACGATGACCTGCTGCCCAAAACCAGACAGCAGTTGGAGGTTGCCATCAATGGATTTCAAAATGGCCAAGTCTCTATTCTGGAGCTTATTGATGCCGAACAAAACCTGCTCAATTTTGAGCTGGCCGTAAACCGGGCCATTGCAGACCGAGCCCTGGCCGTTGCCCGCCTGGAAGCCCGAACTGCTATCACCCTGGCTGATTGGGAACATGAATAATTAGGAATTAAGTTTCGACAGGGACATGTGATCCCTTTCGCAGGTGAATACACCATAACCAAGAGGATACATCATGCACACCTTGAAAACACTCACCATTGC
>CAZPXI010000277.1:0-3808 GCA_964590715.1 uncultured Desulfobulbus sp. | reverse complement strand
CGGGTCATGCAGCTCGGGGCCGATGATTTTCTGGAAAAACCGGTGGACCTGGAAGAGCTGCTGGCAAAAATTCGGGCCATGGAAGATGAAATTCTGATCCGGGACGATGCCCAAAAAGTGGAAGAAACCATCCTCCTTGATAAACTGCCGGTGCGGATGGTGGGTAACAGTGACGCCTTACAGGAGGTTCTCTCCATCATCTCCCGTGCCGCCCCCACTCCCTGGACAGTGCTGATCCGAGGCGAAACCGGCACCGGCAAGGAACTTATCGCCCGTCTTCTCCATCTGCTGAGCCCGAAAAAAGACGGGCCGTTTGTCGAACTCAACTGCGCCGCGGTCCCGGAAAGCCTTTTTGAATCAGAGTTGTTCGGCCATGAAAAGGGCGCATTCACCGGGGCGCACAGCCGCAGGCGCGGGGTCTTTGAACAGGCGGACGGCGGCACTCTTTTGCTTGACGAGGCCGGTGAACTGCCGCCGGCCATGCAGCCCAAACTCCTGCGGGCCCTGCAGGAAGGCAGGATTACCAGGGTGGGCGGTGAGCAGGAACTTGAGGTGGACGTTCGCATTGTCGCCGCCACCAACCGGGATCTCAAGGCGATGGTGGAGGGCGGCACATTTCGTGAAGACCTGTATTTCCGCCTCAACGTAATTGAAGTTGAAATCCCGCCGCTGCGCAAACGCAAAGAGGATATCGGCCCGCTGGTCGACTTCTTCCTGGAAAAATTCGGCGTTTCCTGCAGTTTTGATTCCCAGGCCCTGCACCAACTGACCAAGTACAACTTCCCCGGTAATATTCGTGAACTTGAACACATCATCCAGCGCACCATCACCCTGGCCCGATCTTCACGGATCGGCCTCCGTGACCTGCCGCCGGAAATCCGCAACTTCCGGGGAGAAGAAACCGGTAGCGATCTGAATCAGCGGCTGGCCGAAGTGGAACGTCGGATGCTGATCGACGCGCTGGAAAGCAATAACTGGATCCAGACTCGGGCAGCAGAATCCCTCGGCATCAGCGAACGGGTCCTGCGCTACAAAATGGACAAGGCCGGGATCAACAGAAAACAGCACTAAAGAATAGAGCTGGACATCATTATTTTGACCATTCCTGCAATTGTAGTATAGTAGGGAATGGAAGTTAATTTCACCAAAAACGAACAATGACACCGGCAATTTTTTTTATTCTTATAGTGAATCTCGTGCTCGGGATTGCTGCAGGAGCAGTAATGTATCGTGCCGACTTCTGCGTTGCCGGCACCTTCCGCGATTTTTTTCTGTTCAGGAAAACGGTCATGCTCCGCGCCCTGTTGCTGTTGGTCGTTGCAAGCATGGTCCTGTTTGAAATTCTTCGCCAGCTCGGTTTCCTCCCCCTCTATCCTTTTCCCCTGCTGGGCTCACCTTCTCTGGCCAACATTGCCGGCGGAATACTTTTCGGCATAGGGATGGTGACGGCCGGCGGATGTGTTGTCGGCACCCTGTATAAAATGGGCGGCGGGAGCGTCATCAGTGCCACCGCCTTTATCGGCCTGATCGCCGGCAGCGGCATATATGCAGAAATCCATCCGTGGTGGAGCGGTATCGTCAAAGAGTACACTTTTTTCAAGGGGCACCTTACCCTCCCGCAGGTAATCGGCTGCAGTCCGTCCCTGATCCTCATTCCGCTGGTTCTCGTCTCCGTATTTTTTTTCATACGCTGGCGGAAACAAAAAAAATGGCATCTTTCTTCGTTTGTCGAAGGATATATTCAACCCTGGAAAGCAGCTCTCTATCTTGCCCTGCTTGGAGCACTTTCCTACCTTCTGGTGGGCATGCCTTTCGGGATCACCACCGCCTACGCCAAAACTGCGGCCTATCTTACAAAAGTTGTTGCTCCGGCCCATGTGGCGCAGACGGCCTTTTACAACGCGGTACCGCTTGACTATGCAGCACCGATCAGCCATGTTCAACTCCTTGGCGGGGCAGGCCCGGTTGTCGATGCCATAACCTATATCCAGTTTCCGCTTATTGTCGGCATTATTCTCGGGGCAATGATTGCCGCCCTCCGACTCGGTGAATTAAAAATCTATTACCGGGTTCCTATACGTCAGTACGTTTCAGCCCTTGTCGGAGGCATCATTCTTGCTTTGGGATCGCGAATGACGCCCGGATGTAATATCTGGCACCTGTTCGGCGGCTTACCGATCCTGAACATGCAAAGTCTGCTGTTTCTAGCCGGTCTCGTCCCCGGCTCCTATATCGGCACTAAAATCCTTGTCCACGTTGTCCTTTCAGCAGGAGCGAAGGCCGCAACATGAAGACCGACAAGCGCGTAAACACAATCATCCATGATATCCGGGGACAGATCTGTCCATCCAGCCTGTTGTTTACCCTGCGCGAGATAAATACACAAAAATCGGATTTTAAAAAGGGGAACACCCGGATAATCATTAAAACCGATAACCGGGATGCAACCACCACTATTCCGGATGCCGTCTCAAGCATGGGCTATGCCTGTTCGGTTGTAAAAAAAGAAGGCTATTACGAACTCAGGATAGTACTTCAGAAAAAGAAACAACCCGTTGACTGGAGACTATAGCCTGATGGGAGCAGACAAGAACAACAACCTTTCCGTTCAAGCCCTGCAGAAGCAGTTACGGCTGGCCGATGAGGAAAACAGGCGGCTGACCGAAAAACACGGGGAATCAATAAAATATATCAGAGACAGGGTCAACCGGCTCCTGGAAGTCATCGGCACAACCCCGCTGAAGCAGGACGAACTTGACGACGATACCCTGATTGAGCTTGATCCCATCGGCATCATCAGTGATACCTTTGTCCAGATCCTTGAACATCTAAAAGAAACCAACCTCAATCTGGAAACGGCAAAGAATGATATCCAGGCAATCTTCAACTCGGTAGGCGAAGGGATTCAGGTTCTCAACACCAGTGGTGAGATCATTGCCTATAATAAAAAAATGACGGATATTTTCATCGTCAAAGAGCAGGAAGCACTGGGTGAGTTGTGCAGCAAAATGGTGTGCGGCAGGAAAACAATTACAAAACACTGCCTGTTCAGAATGGTCAAAGACAGGAAAAAAAGCATGCGGATCCGCTGCTGGCAGTGTCGAGACAAATTTTATGAAATCATCGGCACCCCTGTGTTGGATAACAACGGAGTTTTGCAAAGGGTCGTCATCCTGTACCTGGACATTACCCGAAGAATAACGTCGGAAAAAGCGTTGCGGGACAGTGAGGTTCGTTTCCGAGATCTTTTCGAGAATGCCACCGACATACTGCAGAGCATTGACCCGGAGGGAAGGATCCTGCTGGTCAACAAGGCATGGCGGGAGACTCTGGAATACACTGAAAAGGAAGTAATCGGCCGTAATATATTCGACTTTCTGCACCCTGATTCCAGAGAGGAATGTATACAAAATTTTAAAAAAATCCTCAAAGATGGACAGGAGTTCACCTGCCAAACCGTATTTCTGAGCAAAACCGGCAAGGAGATCCATGTGGACGGAAGAGTTAACTGCAGGCTGGTTGACGGAAAACCCGTTGTCCTGCGCAGCGTGTACCGTAATGTAACAGAAAAACTGAAAATGGAGGAAGAACTGCGACGAACCCAGAAACTCGAGTCAATCGGTATCCTGGCCGGCGGCATCGCCCATGACTTCAACAATCTTCTGACTGGAATCCTCGGAAATATACTCCTGGCCCAGCTCAAGGCACCTGAGGGCGATCTGGCCCAGCTCTTGAGAAACACTGAAAACGCCGCCCACCGGGCCCAGGAACTGACCAGACAGCTGTTAACCTTTTCCAAGGGCGGGGC
>CAZPXI010000276.1:0-3811 GCA_964590715.1 uncultured Desulfobulbus sp. | reverse complement strand
GGGCTATTTTCGGATAAAGCAGTTGGCTAATGCCTGCTTTTCGCATCGTTTTTGCAGCTCTGGAAAATGGTTAATTTTGTAATCTTGGCGGGTTACCTGATTATCCCTTACCATAATCCATCAGAATCTTCACCAGGACAGGGACAAACTAGTATTTCATGTGACTAAAGGAAGTGTCCGAAAAAAACTGGAACAACGCGCATCTCATCTTCAGGCCATCTTGAACCAGTCTTCAATCGTAAAATCCTCAGCGTAACTCAACTACGTCTGCAATTTTTCTTAATCAGACCGGCCAAGCCTGACCTGAAGATGGACGCGATATTTCCCAACCTATTTATGGGCAACTCCCAGGTAAAATTTGCACATTTGTGCTCAGAGAGGGGATTACCAGTAACTAACTTCTGCATTCAGCCCGTTTTCCTGCCCGCCTCTCATGCTGCAAAACCATTTTCATCTCAAAAAAACGAGAAAAGAGGGGGCAACCACTCCTGGGAGAGAACAAGAAACCTGCACACTATATGCAACGTATTTCTTTTCGTCCCTTAGTCCCTCACTCAGAGGTTATACCATATCTTGCACGTGCTTCCGCTATATTATCATAGAAATTATCTTCACCTACAAAATTAATAAAACCGGAACGTTTCATAACTTCAATGATCTGGGGCTTCAAACCAACAAAGATCAAATCTTTTTCCTGTTCACGTAAACCAGTTATAAGCTCCTTGAGCATTGCCTCACCGGAGGCATCAATCTCATTTATACCTGAACCGTCAACCAGCACCCTCTCTGCCTGGGGGTTCTCCTCAAAAATATGGTTCACGGTATCCTCAAAATAAGAGACATTGGCAAAGTATAACTGCCCGTCAAAACTCATTACCGGGTTTTTAACTTTTCGTTGTCCGCCATGACCATCGGAACAAAGAATTTCAAGATTACTGACAATCTGGACATGGGGTTTCATGGTCTTATAGAGATGCAGGGCCAGGGCCACAGCACCACCGATAAGGATACCATTAACGATATGCGGGGCAAAGAGCAGGGAGGCGCCAAAGGTTATCCAGGCACTGATACCGTCAAACTTATCCACCTTCATGGCGTGAAACATTGCCTTGAAATCAATAAGGCCGGCAACAGCCATTATAATAATGGCAGCCAGAACCGACTGGGGAAGAAAACCCAGGAACTGGGTCAGGAAGAGCAGGGTCAGGAGCACCATAACGGCTGCAATGACGGAAGACATACCTGTTTTACCACCGGCGGAGTAATTAAGCGCCGTCCGCGAAAAAGATCCACTGGTCGGATAACATTGAGAGAAACTGCCGACCAGAGCTGAAACTCCCTGGCCGATCATTTCCTGGGTGACATCAATCTTCTGTCCGCTCTTGGGGGCAATGGCCTTGTTGACCGAGTTAAATTCCATAAAGCCGATAAACATCACCACAAAGGCCCCCGGAATCATATGAATCATCATGTTAATATCAAAATGAGGGGGAGAAATTTTGGGGAGACCAGGAGGAATAAAACCTACAACCGCAACAAACCGCTGCCCGAGGTCAGCTGCGGCCGGAAGGTTCGGGTCAACCACATGAAGATCGGCCCAGCCCATATACTTGACAACGATTGAACCAAGCGCCACAACCACCAAAGCTGCCGGCACTTTGGGAAAATATTTCTTTAAGCTCCAGAGGATAACCAGAGAGCAGAGTCCGATACCAAAGGTCGGGAAATAAACCTCCTTGGGGATGGCAGTGAACACATGCCAGATGTCGGCCAGATAGAAATTACTCCGATGCATATGTACTCCGAAGATCTTACTGACCTGGGAAGAGCCGATAATCAGGGCGCCGGCATTGATAAAGCCGCGGATAACCGGCTGCGACAGAAAATTTGCCATAACCGTGAGCTTAAACAAGCCAATGAATAATCGCACGAGACCAACCATAAAAGCCAGGAGGATTGCCAGCTCAATGTATCGATCCGAACCGATAAAATTTGGATCTCCCATGCCAAAGGGAGTCAGGGTTGCCATGGTCAGAAGAGAGGTCATGGCAACCGGCCCTGTCGCGAGGTGAAAAGATGACCCCCACATGGCACCGACAAGGCCAGGCAGCAATGCGGCGTACAGCCCGTAAATAGGCGGCAGACCCGCCAGCTGCGCATAGGCCATGGACTGGGGAATCAGAACCAGAGAAACCGTGATACCCGCGATGAGGTCGGCCCTGAGATTCGGCCCGTTTATAAGCGGCCCCCAGTTGAGAAAGGGAAAGATTTTTTTTGCGATATTCATTGTTACACCACCTTGTGGAATGGAAGTTAAATATATACGAAATTCGGCATCTCGGGTTCATGTATTAAGTCAGCCAATTTACGATTCCAAAACCCTCGACTCTGCCCACTGCCGGATCTGTAGTTTCACCCAATCAGAACGATCACTCCTCTGCTGAATCCGGCGCCAACATCCCGGATTTATTACTCTGCATTACGTAGAAAAAATGGAAGAAAAGCATTCACGAAATACTGCTAGAAATTCCGTTTGTCAACTGAAAAAATGAATTGCAATTCATTTAATCTCTGGTAAATTAGCTCTAAGATTTCGTTTAATAACTTAAGGAAACCGTCATGCCTAACAGATATCATGAGCCCTACATCGTCAGAAAGACCGCCCCCTTTCTCATTGATGGACTGGCAATTCCTTATGCTGAATTTGTACCCAGGCTCTATAATTTTTGTCTTCATCTCGGCTTCCGCCAAGGGCTTATCATGCCGTCCAGGGCCTTTTGTTCCGACGAAAACCAGGGACTGCCGATTATACTGCTTACCAAACATTTTGGTACCTTTCCCTTTAATCACGGCCGGGTCGGGGGCATTGTTGCAATTGACCGACACGGCCCCCATTCCACCCATGGTGAGGATGCCATGATTTTACAGGCCAGTCATGTCGGCTACGATCCGGTAACCGGTGAATACGGGCATTATCTTCGACCGCAGCGGGAAGGAAAATGTATCTCCAAATCATGCGGGAAGCTGCACCATGTGATCGAACCCTACCTGGATCAGTATCAGTTTGCCAAAGAACGAATATTTCTCCACAAGGATGACAACGACCTGCATCTCATCACCGTCAAAAATTCTTTTGTCGATTTTTCTTCACATCCAGTCAAAAATGGTCTGGTTCTGCGCCTGCAGAATATTGTACGCGAGGACGAAAGAGGCATGATAAGCCCCATCCATGCGGCCAGTACCTCACAGACCTATGTGATCAACCATGAATTCCAACAGCGGCTCAAGAAAAAGAATTACGTATGGAAGTCAGGAGAGGGGGAATGCATTGGTACCCACCTGACCGCTGATCTCTTCTTTTTTCGTGAAGAATTCCATGAAACCGATGAATCCATTCTCCTGGAACGAAACCTCATTGAATTTATGCCCAATATCGTCAGCTCCGGCAACCCCTCCCTGCGGGCCGCCAAGATAAATATCCAGCTCGAATTCGCCAGAGTCGTGGAGTCAATTCGCAGAGGGCATGAATATGATGGACAAAACCTCCTGTATATCGCCGGTATAAATCTTGACGTTTCATCGTATAAGGATTTTCCAGCCACCTCCTATTTTGTTCCCTGGGCGGCTCATATAAAATTGAAAGACGACACCCCGGTCGAATATACCCATCCCGTCGAACAGGAGGCTCTTTTTGCAAAAATTATGGCTCAGCCATCTGAAAATCCAAACCAGATTGACCTGAAAGAAAAAATCCAACGGATGCTGAAAGCTCCACGTTTTGACATCCGGGCACCAGGTTGAGTGCATCGTA
>CAZPXI010000275.1:0-3816 GCA_964590715.1 uncultured Desulfobulbus sp. | reverse complement strand
CATGGTCGGGGCCTCGGTTGCCGTGGCCGTGGCCCTGCAGCAGGCCCAGTCCTGAAAATCCCTTGAGATCCGAAATGATGGCACCGGGATGGAGCTGAGTTCCGGTGGTCATCAGGAGTAAAAAACAGGTGCAGGAGATCGGTTGACGGACAAGGCAGAGAATAGCTCGCTGCAAAAGAAAAAAAAACGTTTCAGTCTCTCCACCCTGATCCTCATCGGGGTGGTGGCCGGAATTTTCTGCGGTATTTTTTTTGGTGAATACTGCGGGTTTCTCTCCATCATCGGCGACGGGTTCATCAAGCTCCTGCAGATGACGATCCTGCCCTATATCGTGGTCTCGCTGATTGCCGCTCTCGGCAGGCTGACCATGGAGCAGGCCAAACTGCTGGCGATTAAGGCCGGTACGCTGATGCTGCTGTTCTGGCTTATTACCTTCGGCGTCATTCTGCTGATTCCGCTGTCCTTTCCAACCTGGGAATCAGCCGCCTTTTTTTCCACCTCACTGGTTCAGGCCGTCCCGAAGACAGACTTTCTCAACCTCTACATCCCTTCAAATCCATTTTTTTCCCTGGCCAATAACATTGTCCCGGCAGTGGTTCTTTTCACCATTCTGATCGGCGTCGCCCTGATATCCATTCAAAAGAAATCAGGTTTTATCGACTGCATGCAGACCGCCGCCGATGCCCTGGTCCGGGTCACCGGTATGGTGGTCCAGTTGACGCCCATCGGTGTTTTCGCCATTTCTGCGGCCGCCGCCGGGACCATGTCCATCGAGGAATTCGGCCGTCTGCAGGTCTATCTTATCAGCTTCAACGTCGCCTGCCTGCTGCTGACCTTTCTCATCCTGCCGTTGATGCTGCAGCCGGTCACGCCGTTTCGATACCGTGATGTGGTGTATTCATTTCGCGGCGCCCTGCTGACCGCCTTTACCACCGGCAACCTGTTTGTGGTTCTGGCCATCCTCACCGAGGACTGTAAGAATCTTTTCAGTGAATATAACCTGAAAAAAGCGCAGACCGACTCCTATGTTGATGTCCTGATTCCGGTCTCGTTCAACTTTCCCAACACCGGCAAGTTGATCATGCTGCTCTTTATCCTCTTTGCCGGCTGGTTCAGCGGCAATGCCATGACCACTGATCAGTATCCGACCTTCCTCTTTGCCGGTCTGCTGTCTTTTTTCGGCGGCGTCGACGTGGCCCTGCCCTTTATGCTCAATCTGCTCCACCTGCCTGCCGACATGTATCAGCTCTACGTAATCACCGGTGTTATCAACGGTCGCACCGCAACCCTGCTGGCCACCATGCACCTGATCGTCTTTACCCTGCTGGCCACCTGCGCCATGACCGGAATGCTGCATTGGAATCGGAAAAAACTGATCCGGGTCGTGGTGATCTCCCTGGTGGCAACGGCGGGAACCATCGGCCTGATGCGGGCCTATTTCACGGTGGCGGTCAACAATGAATATGATCGGGACAAAGTTCTGGCCCGCATGCATCTGCTTGATGAACCGTTACCGGCCCCGGTTATGACAACGCTGCCGGAAATACAAAAAGACGGTTCCTGGGCAACACTTGAAAAGATTAAAAAACGAGGTGTACTGCGAGTGGGGTACATTGCCGACGGTCTGCCGTTTACCTTTTTCAATCAGGCCGGAAATCTGGTCGGTTTTGATACCCAGCTGGCCTATAAGCTGTCCAGAGACATGAATGTGGATCTCGAATTTATCCCTTACCGATATCAGATTCTCGCCGATCTTTTAAACAGCGGCAGCATAGATGTGGCCATGGGCGGTATCGGGATGACGCCGAGCCGTTTTGATCAAATGGAATTCACCATCCCCTACCTGGATCTCAACTATGCCTTTGTCGTCCCCGATTACCGGCAGAGCGAGTTCACCAGTTTAAAGCAGGTGGCAGCAGAACATGACCTGAAACTTGCCGTCATCGACGATCCTTCTCTGGTCAATGCTCTGGAACGTACCCTGCCCGAGGCGGAGATTCTGCCGGTCAATTCCTATCATCAGTTTTTTGCCGGCAACATCGGCAGCTGGGACGGCATTGTCATGAGTGCCGAGGCCGGTTCGGCCTGGACCCTGCTCTATCCCAATTACGCGGTTGTGGTTCCCAAGCCGGAACCGCATATCTACCCTGTCGGCTATGCCGTCGCCCGGGGCAACCAGCAGCTGCTCAACTACTTAAACAGCTGGATTGCGATGATCAAAGACAGCCAGTCCCTGCAGAGTGCCTATGATCGCTGGATTCTCGGTAAAGGCGCAGAGGTACAGAAACCCCGCTGGTCGATTATCCGCAACGTCCTGCACTGGGTTGATTAATCGATTATTCGTAACCACTCTTCCCTTCCCTTATCCATAGACGAGATGAGGACAGCACTGCTATTGTGCGTACTTCTGGTTCTTTATTCTGGTCAGTTCCTGGTTGACCTTTTGCGCCAGCTGCGGCGGAGGATTGGCAGCCAAAACCTGCTCAAAGGCCTCTCGTGCCTTGGCGATCTCCCCTTTATGCTGATGGATCACGCCGATGTAGTAGAGACTGTCGATATGGGTCGGATCAATACTTAACGCCTTTTGAAACCGGGTAAGGGCATTGTCGGAGTCACCTGTATTTAAATAGAGCAATCCAAGATCATTTTCTACATGGACATTGGCGGAATCGACCTCTGCAGCCTTCAGGAAGATGGGTATTGCCTCCTGATACCGACGGTTGTCAAAATAGAGGTCACCAAGACCGACCAGGGCCTTGATGCTGTCCGGACTCTTCTCGAGAATGGCCTGATAGGTTGCAATCTTCGACTCCATATCCAGGCCCTGCCCCTGTTCCGTGTACATCGTATTCCGACCGTCGTTTTCTGCAACATGACTGCCGGTCGTTCTGGTGAGGGCAAAAAAGATCATGAGCGCGGTCGTCATCCAGAAAAAAGAGATGACCACAACCTCCTTGGTGCTTCTGGAATTCGTCATTTTTCTGCTCCCTGCTCGGCGATAAGTTCCTCAAGGATCCGCACTCGTCCGGCCAGGACCTGCTGGCGGCCGGCGGCAAAAAAAACATAGCCGAACAGGCCGCCCCAGATGATCGCATAGGCCGCGATTAAAAACAGTTCACTGTTCATATTCCTTCTCCATCAAGTTGTTGTTCCAAGAGTCGTACCCTGCCTGCCAGGGTGAGGGTTCTGGTTCTCTGGTAGAGCAGCAGGGCCCAGAGGCATGAAAAAGCGATCAGGGCAACTACCAGGGTTGTAATCATTTCAGGTGCCATATCGATTGAACCGGCCCGAATAACCACCGGATGAATGGTGCGCCACAGCCGGGCCGATAAAAAGACAATCGGTACATCGACAAAGCCGACAATGGCCAGCACTGCGCAGAAGACCGCCCGCTTGTCCTGCCGCTCGACCGAAGAGCGCAAGATAAAATATGAGGCATAGATAAACCAGAGGATCAGCGAGGTTGTCAGCCTCGGATCCCAGGTCCACCAGGCATTCCAGACCGGTCGTCCCCAGAGGATACCGGTGGCCAGCACCAGGGTGGTAAACACCAACCCTATTTCCACACTGGCTGCACCCAGCCGGTCCCATTTCAAATCTTTTTTAATCAGGTAGACAATGGCGCTGATAAAGGCGGTGAAAAATGAAAGGAACGCAACCAAGGCGCAGGAGAGATGAAAATAAAAGATCTTCTGGATCGGCCCCATAACCCGTTCGGTGGGGGCGTACACAAAAACCATGTAAATTGCAGTCATGAACAACAGACCTGCCAGACTGATACATATTTTATCTCTTACAGACGACATTGGTTCTCCT
>CAZPXI010000274.1:0-3827 GCA_964590715.1 uncultured Desulfobulbus sp. | reverse complement strand
TTTTTTTATACCTATTCAGAAGTACCCACGGAGTCTACGCTTACCTTTTCGCCCACTCCGGCCTCCTCCAACAGCATCAGTATGCTTCAAGGGCCGAAGTGAACAAATGTGCAGCACTTCTGAACAGGTACAGGCCGATATTTTTGATAATATATCGTATGGCCTGAACTGTTACTCTGTTTTTTATATCCCGTCCTTGCTACCTGAGGATTTCAACGCTGCATTCCTGCTCACGAATTCCAGACTTTCCCTTTACAGGGGTTGATACCTTTCATTGGTTATCTTGACGTACGCCCGCTCATTCCATACAATAGAGCAAGAGATGAAAGACTTCCGTATTTCCACAGGTTCCATCTCTGTGCAAAGATAAATACAATAACTCACTGTTCGGAGTGCATATTCTTTCCTCTGGAAAACCCATGCGGCTGACAAGAACCACCACCGAAATCATATGTCTGCTCTTTTTTTGCGGGCTGTTCGTCTACCTGCCCTCGGCCGCTCGGGCCGAAAACTATTATGTCAATAGCGTTACCGGTAATGATACCGGCAATGACGGTTCGCAGGCAGCACCATGGAAAACAATCACTCATGCCGTAAACAGGGCCTCCGGCCTGGACAGCCTCTATATTGCTCCAGGTTCCTATATCGAGTCCATCGACCTCAGACCAAGACCTAAACGAGCTCTTCGCCTCCTGGGCCAGGGCACCGGCGGCAATATGCCTGTCATTCAAACCCCGAACCCGGATTCGCACACTATTGAGACCTTTGATTTCAGCGGAACCCTGCAAAACCTGGCCGTGACCGGGGCAACAAATGCCAATGGAATCAATATCCCGGGTTCGGAAAAAACGGCCCTGATCATCGGCTGCCGAATTTATGGAAATCGATACGGTCTCCACATCACCGGGACCAGTGCGCCCGGAGTCCGAAATAATACGATTTTCAATAACAGCACCTGCGGCATAGCCAACATGTTGACCTCATCGGCAACCATTGACGGCAACCGGATCTCCGCAAACGGAACTTCTCCCGGCGGGCTGGCAGGAATCTGCATTCGGGATCAGTCGTTTCCCGCCATCCGAAACAACATCATCAGAGCAAATCATCCTTCCGGTATAAATATACGAGATACCGCTCAGCCGACCATTATCAACAATACGCTACTGGATCACAAAGAACAGGGTACCGCCGGAACAGCGATAAAGGTCAACCAGGAGCAGGGAATCCAATCTCTGGTCATCGTGAATAACATCATTGCCGACAACGATACCGGCCTGCTCAGCCAGGGAGGAAAACCGTGCACAGGAAACAACTTTAACAATCTTTACGGGAATTCAACGGATGTACGGGGGTTTGTTCGAGGCGATCAGGATATTTCAGGCAACCCTCTGTTGTCTGCATCGTTTTGCCTGCCGCCCTCTTCACCGTGCGTTGATGCCGGCACGGCAACAGGTGCTCCACAGCAGGACATCAACGGCATCAGTCGTCCGCAGGGTCCAGGGTTTGATATCGGTGCCTGCGAATACCAGCAAATACCGGCAGGAGAATCCGGCTCAATACCAGCTGTCCTGTTTCTTTTACTGTAAAGCGCTCCATCCCCAAAGGCTCTCCAAGAAAGGAAACGTCAAATTTCCAATCTACAAAGCATTCAGGACGCACCTCGTCCTTTGAGCACGGCGGGAATCGTTCGGAGCAGTATCTGAAAATCCAGGGGCAGGGACCAGGTATCGATATAACGCAGATCAAGCTGTATCCATTTTTCAAAGGAGATGTCGCTTCTGCCGTCAATCTGCCAGATGCAGGTCATACCGGGACGGACACTAAACCGCCGGTTAAACCAGCGCTGGCCAAAGCCTTTATAATCCCGGATCGGCAGGGGCCTTGGCCCGACAAGGCTCATATCTCCTTTCAACACGTTCAACAACTGCGGTAATTCATCAATACTGGTAACCCGCAGGAAACGCCCTTCCCTGGTTATCCGTGGATCTTTTTTAATCTTAAACACAGGCCCGTCGGCCTCATTGAGTTCCTCGAGTTCTTTCTGCATCTGTTCCGCATTCTGCACCATGGTCCGGAACTTATAGAGGTTAAATATTCGTTTATTCAAGCCAAGCCGCTTCTGGACAAAAAAGACCGGTCCCGGCGAGTTCCACTTTATGACCAGGGCAACGATCAAAAATATCGGTGACAGAAGAATGAGCAGAATTAAAGACAGAACAATATCTATCATCCGTTTCAGCATAAGGGGAAGCCCACTCATGACGCCGGTGTAAATAGTGAGAATCGAACTGCCTTCAAAATATTCAATACGGGCATGGGCCAGCTGGGAGAAAAAGAAATCCGCCAGAATCCGGACGATCACCCCCTGCTCAACACAGGTATCGGTAATGGCGGCATGTTGATTATAGTATTCTTTTAACGGAAGACAGATCATAACCTCATCAACGACATTGTCCTTTAAAAAATCACTGAGATTTTTTGGGTTAATCATCTCGTATCGCTGTTGTATCTTAGGTGCCCCTTTGCTTATCCACTGGGAATCAACAAATCCTATTAATGAGTAGCCGAGATGAGGCTTATTTATTATCGTTTCCGCAAACTGCACGGCACGTTCATTTGTACCCACCAACAGGATCTTCCTCAGATTTCTTCCACTTCTCCTTACCCGGCCGAGAAAGTACCGAAGCAGAAAGCGGCTGAGGATGGTCAGGGCTGTACTCACAGCCCAGAAAACACCAAGAAACAGGGGGGTTATAACAATAACATTAAACATATTGGCAAAAACAAACATTGCCCCGGTTCCGATGGATGTGGCTTTGAGAATCTCAATGACTTCAGACCATCTTGATGACAGCCGCATGGAATAGTAGAGCCCGAGAAAGGTAAAGAGACTTTGCCAGAAGAGCATCAAGCCGAGAAAGAGAACAAAATTCAACACACTGATACGCATGGCCAGGAAACGTTCCAGAGAGGCGGATCCGGACTGCTGCACTATGATCGTGGCTACCCCAAAGGCCAGAACCAGGATCAAAAGGTCTGCCATCTTGAAGCTGTTTAAAAGAATACGTCGACGAAAATTACGCATACTCGCCCCTTTCCTTCACTTAAACTTAAAAAGTACAATTCAACATCAAGAATAAACCATGTATCCTGTCGGAGTTTTGGTCAAACTTCCTCAAGAGCAGAAAAGGAGACCGTGTACATGGATAGATAAGTTATTTCTGGAACTCAATCATCCTGGAAGAAAAGGGCACAGAGAATACATCTGCAGAGATTATTGCCGGCACCCCCTTACGTCCATTGACTTATATAATATACACTCTGAAAATAAAAAGATAGGTGCAAAAAGCAGACCGACGGACTCGGATTATTTTTAATCCGGCGCAGAATTCGTTGCCGCAGAAGGTTTTTTGGCAAGTGGGAACGATGCCTCTATCCGGTGAACAGCCCCTTTACGGCCAAGCACACTGGAGTAAAGATGAAAATTTTCCACCAAAAAAGGACTCGTATCAAGGTGGCTGTGAGCCTCCAGAAATCGTACGATCTTGATGGTTGGAGTATTTTTCAAACGAGCGAGCGTGATATGGGGAGAGAACTTGCGGCCTTCCGGCTCAAGATCCAGGCGAACAAGAAGTGATTCCACGCGATTACGCAGCTTGAGCAGCGGTTCGTTTTCCCGGAGGCCGACCCAGATAACCCTGGGTTTTCCCCGGGGCGGAAAAAAACCAACGCCTGAAAGCTGGAGAGAAAAGCTCTCTCCCTCTATGTGCGCCAGTGCATCCCGTATGTCCAGGAAAAGACCGCCGTCCACTTCACCGATAAAACGC
>CAZPXI010000273.1:0-3836 GCA_964590715.1 uncultured Desulfobulbus sp. | reverse complement strand
AAAAAAAGGGAATAACGAACCCGTCGTTATTCCCTTTTTCCATCTGAAACCAGATTGGACTGCAGTTCGAAAGAACTCCGCTCTTAACGTTTGGAGAACTGGAAACGGGCGCGGGCACCGCGCTGACCGTATTTTTTTCGTTCTTTGGCACGCGGATCACGGGTCAGCAGGCCCGCTTTCTTCAGCGGCAGACGCATTTCCGAATCCATCTCCTGCAGTGCTCTGGAAATTCCATGAACCAGGGCATCAACCTGAGCGGATTTGCCGCCGCCCTTAACCGTAGCTTTGATATCATACTTTGCCGCGGTTTCCGTAACTGTAAACGGCCGGTTCAACTTGTTCTCAAAAAAGATACCGCCGAAATACTCGTCGGGATTTTGTTTGTTTACGGCAACATTGCCACTGCCTGGAGTCAACCATACCCGGGCGATTGCTGTTTTTCTTCTTCCTGTTGCGTAATACTGTTCCTGCGTCATGGTTCCGGTACTCCGTTAAATATCCAGGTTTTCAGGCTGCTGTGCCTGATGGGGATGATCGCTGCCGGCATAAATCTTTAGTTTTTTCAGTTGGGCCCGGCCAAGTTTGTTTTTCGGCAGCATGCCCTTAACAGCCATCCTGATCAGTTCTTCGGGTTTCTTCTCTCTGACTTCTTTTGCAGTCTGAGACTTGATGCCGCCCATGAAACCGGTGTGACGGTAGTAGGTCTTATCGTCCCATTTCTTGCCGGTCAAGTGGATCTTTTCGGCATTGACCACTACGATAAAGTCGCCGTTATCCTGAAAGTTGCAGAACGTGGGTTTATGTTTGCCGCGCAGGTATCGAGCAATTTCGGTGGCAATGCGTCCAAGGACTTTGCCGTCTGCATCGACAACATGCCATTTCCGGTCTATTTCATTAACCGGGGTATAAAAGGTTTTCATTTTCAAGCCTCAAGCAGGATGAATAATAAATGAAAAAAGGTCCGAACCGGGTCCGAACCTTGAGTTTTCAGTGGAGCGGGAAACGAGATTCGAACTCGCGACGTCAACCTTGGCAAGGTTGCACTCTACCACTGAGTTATTCCCGCTCAGTTGTTAAAAGTAAACTGCGAAAGCTTATAATAAATTTATTGGGGGTGTGTCAATAAAAAATTCATTGTTGGGTCTTAAAAAAGGTGTTCTATAGAACTTTTGTTACCTGAACGGTCATTGTGAGAGGTCATACTCCCAGCCTTCACGCGTTTTTTCAGGTTTCCCACCCCGTATTGAGTCATTTACCTGTACCGATAGTTCAACTCTACATCATCCGGGCGGCCTTGGACACCTTTACTTTAATACCATGTATATTTCTGCTTACTCAAGCCGTCCCCCAAGAAAGTGATACAGGTTGTATCGAAATGTTGCTAATCTTTAAGAAGAAGAATAAGATTACCGTCTGAATGAATCCGGCTGAAAAGATATAATGAAAAAACGCTTAAATGGTGCATGTATGGCAGAAAAGACAACTCGGAGTGGAACAGTTAAGCGCAAGACTGCGGAAACCGATGTTACCGTTGAATTACAACTTGACGGCAGCGGTGAGGTGGAGATCGCCACCGGTGTCGGCTTCCTGGATCATATGCTGACCCTGTTTGGAGTCCACGGTTTTTTTAATCTCTCTGTAAAGGCCCGGGGCGATGTGGAAGTCGATGATCATCACACGGTTGAAGATGTCGGCATCTGCCTTGGCCAGGCGATAGCAAAATCTCTTGGTGATCGAGCCGGTATCTGTCGCTATGGCCATGCCTATGTTCCCATGGACGAGACTCTGGTACGTGTCTGCCTCGATGTCTCCAACCGGCCCTTTCTGCACTATGATGCCGCAGTGCCTGATCAGAAAATAGGTCGCTTTGATACCGCTCTTGCCAAAGAGTTTATGCGTGCGTTGGCGCAGCACGGCGGTTTAACCCTGCATGTTGATCTTGTGCACGGTGAGAACTCGCATCATATAATTGAAGCCGTTTTCAAGGCGCTGGCCCGGGCCCTTGCCGTCGCGGTTGCTGAGCGTGCGGATCTGAAAGGACAGCTTTCTTCAAAAGGTGTCTTGTAAATTTCGCGCCGGGCAAGGTGCATGCGAAGCGCTGCCGATCCGATCTATGAGAAAAAATACTACAACTAAATGAGCTGTACCGAAAAGTAGAGAAGTGAAGAGGAATACTATGACCCGATTGCAAAAAAACTGGACCCTGCTGTTTGTCGGCGCTTTTTTCCTGGCCACCGGCTGTAGTCAGAAACAGGAGGCGCCCGCCAAAGCCAAAACTCCACAGATATCTCTGTCCTGTATCGGTGTGCTGCCGGTGGCCTCCGTTGTGGATCAGGACGCCGGCATCTCTCCGGCTGAGGCAAAGAGCCTGAAAGAAGGGGTCAGGGTGCTTGATTCCCTGCTGCAAAAACAGTTTGCAGGCCGTGATGATGTGCGGTACGTAACACATTCTCAGTTGCAGGCAATAGAGAGTTCAGGTCCGGAAAGTCCTCGGGCCAGATCCCGGAATGTCGGTAATTTCCTCAGTTGCAACGGGGTGCTGGAGGTCGATTTGTGGCGGTATAAGGACCGGGTAGGGGGGCAATATACCGCCAAAGACCCGGCCTCGGTTTCTTTTACCTATCGCTTGCTGGAAATAAACAGCGGGACCGTACTCTGCCAGGGCCGGTACGATGAGGTGCAGCAGTCGGTCCTGGAAAATCTCTACAACTTCAGCAGTGCCCGGAAACGTGGATTCACCTGGGTTACCGCCGAAGAGTTATTGCGTGAAGGGGTCGAGCAGAAGCTGGGTGAATGTTCCTACCTGAAGCCTGCAGAGTAAGATACTTTCTTTACAATCTAAGGGTGCCGTAAAACTTTGTCTCGCAAGCAACAGCAGATCCCCGACAACTGCAGGCGAAGAGTCGGTCAGGCCATGGGGGATTACTCCATGCTGTCTAATGGAGACCGGGTACTGGTCGGCGTTTCCGGTGGGATTGACTCCCTGGTTCTTGCCTGGCTTTTACAGGGCTGGCGGAAAAAAGCCCCGATCTCCTATACGGTCCAGGGCGTCCATGTGGATATGGAACCCGAAGGAGAACGGCCCGGATCGGTTGCCGGTCAGGTCGCCGCCTGCCTGAAAGGGCTGGGGGTTCCCTGTCACATCCTGCCGGTTGCCTGGAAACCTTCCGAGGAATTGCCGGCAAGCGGTACTACAAAAGATGTCTGCTTCAGATGTGCCCGCAGTCGACGAACCCAGCTGTTTGAGTATGCCGATCATCATGGGTACGGGAAACTGGCACTTGGGCACCACCGCGATGACATCATTGAGACGTTTTTTATCAATATGATGCACGCCGGTAACCTCAGCACCATGATGCCGAGGCAGGATCTGTTCTCCGGTCGCCTTGCCATTATCCGACCCCTTGCCTACCTGGAGAAAAAGGAAGTGGAGGCTATCGGCGCAAACGTCGGGTTGCAGCCCATCCGCAGTTTTTGTCCGTTGTCTGAAAAAACCAGACGAGTCGACATCCACCAGATGCTTGAACAGATCTATGATCAACTCCCCAATGCCAAAAAGCATATTTTTGCCGCATTAAGCAATGTTCGGCCCGAATATCTGCTTCGCTCAACCCGCAAGGATTCTCATGCAGACGCATCTTGACTGTCTGGTCTGCTTTATGCGCCAGGCCCTGGCAGCGGCCAGGCTCAGCACAAACGATCCCGAGTTGCACCGGAAGGTTATTGATGATGCCGGTCGAATGCTTGCAGAGATTGACCTGGGCAGCACACCGCCGGAAAATGCTGTTTTTTTGTACCGATTGATTGCAAAAATCACCGGAAACAGCGATCCCTTT
>CAZPXI010000272.1:1706-3841 GCA_964590715.1 uncultured Desulfobulbus sp. | reverse complement strand
ACTGGTACGCCAGGCAGGGTTCGAACCTGCGACCTACGGCTTAGAAGGCCGTTGCTCTATCCAGCTGAGCTACTGGCGCACACGGATGCGATATTGTACAGGGGAAGGCCAAAGAAATCAACTCTGATTGCGCAATGCCCGCTCACAATTTCGGCACGCCTCTTCGTTCAATGCCCACGCCGGGCCGGTTGCAGTATCGAGCACGGTTACCCCCAGCCGCAGCAGCTCTTCCCGGGCCTGATCCGAGGCCGGCCAGTCTTTTTTCAGACGGGCCTCTTCACGCTGCCGGATCAACAGGTCTATTTCCGGAGCCAGCGGGCACTGCTCAAGCTGCAGAATATCGACAACCGAATTGATTCGATGCAAGATTTCAAGAATATCGTTTTTCTGCTCCAGATCCAGGTTTCCGTCCTGCAAAACCGGATTGGCGGTCTTAACGAAGTCAAACAGGCCGCCGATGGCCCCGGAAATATTCAGGTCGTCGTCCATGGAGGCTATAAAACGATTTTCAAGCTCTGAAATATACAACGCCATCTCCGGATGGGGCAGTCCCGGTTTCAGGCAGAGCAGCTTTCTGGTGAATTCGTCCAGCCGCTTCAAAGCCACCCGTACAGCATCCAGACGTTTATAGGTAAATTTCAGTAGCTTACGGTAATGCACGCCAAGGAGCATGAAACGGATTTCCCGTCCCGAGTACCCCTTATCCAGCACATCCTGCAGGGTGACGACATTTCCGGCCTCGGCTGACATTTTCTTGCCGTCCCTGAGCAACAGGCCGGAGTGAAGCCAGTAATTTGCCAGTGGCTTGCCGGTCAGGGCCTCGGCAATGGCGATCTCATTTTCATGGTGGGGAAACATCAGGTCCTGGCTGGCGGTGTGAATATCCAGGGTTTCGCCGAGAAATTTGGTTGACATGGCCGAGCACTCGATATGCCAGCCCGGGCGGACATTGCCCCAGTCGGTCTGGTAAAAAATACCCTTTTTTAATTCCGTCAGAATCGAACGCTTCAGCAGGGTAAAATCCCGGGGATTATCCTTTTCATAGTTGTCCAGATCAACGGTATGGCCAAGCTGAATTTTAGACAAATCCACCCCGGAAAGGCGGCCGTACCGCTTAAATTTCGAAATATCAAAGTATATGGAACCATGTTTCTCGTAGGCGTACCCCTTGTGAATCAGTTCATGGGCGATCTCGATCATGTCCCAGACATGTTCCGAGGCCCGCGGATATCCCGAAGCCTCTTTGACACCAAGGGTGTCCATCGCCTGCATGAACTCATCAATGTATTTATCCGTAAACTCCTGCAGGGAGACACCGGCCTTTTCCGAGCCGGCGATGGTATTGTCATCCAGATCGGTAAAATTCATATAAGACTCGACATGAAACCCCTTGAATCGCAGATAACGAATCATCAGGTCGGCAACCACAAGCCGGCGGCAGTGGGCCAGATTCGGTGACTGATACGCTGTCGGCCCGCAGGCATAAAAGGTCAACCGGTCCTCATTGATGGGCTTAAACACCTGTTTCCTGCGGGTCATGGTGTTATAGAATTTGAGCTGCGCTGTTTTTTCGCCGCGTGGTTCCCGCCGAACAAAGAGCGGGGTACTGAGATAGCGTTCACCGCCATCGGGCAAAATAGCCACCACCAGCCCTTTATCCAGTTTCTCGGCGCATTCCATGGCCGCAAAGATGGCGGCACCACTGCTCATACCGGCAAAAACACCCTCTTTTCGGGCCAGCAGCCGGACCGTGCGGAAGGCATCTTCATCAGCCACATTGACCACCGCATGGGGCAGATTCTTATCAAAGATAGTGGGTTTATACGACTCCTTCATATTCTTCAGGCCCTGGATCTTATGCCCGAAATAAGGTTCCATTGCAATAACCTGAACGTCAGGGTGATGCTCCCTGAACCAGCGCGACAGGCCCATTGCCGTACCCGAGGTTCCAAGAGTGGTGATAATATGCGTCACCTTACCTTCGGTCTGCTGCCAGATCTCCGGACCGGTTGATTTGTAATGGGCCTGCCAGTTGGCCGGATTATTGAACTGATCAGTCAAAAAATAGATATCTGGATGTTCACGGGCCATGGCATAGGCCTTTTCAATGGCGCCGTCGGTTGAGCGCTTGGCCG
>CAZPXI010000272.1:0-1606 GCA_964590715.1 uncultured Desulfobulbus sp. | reverse complement strand
GATTCCAGTTTAGCCAGAATCCGTACGCCCGGCTTCGGGCTCATACGAGGCAGGTTCACCAAGGGAGTATTACCGATCAACTCTATTATATTCATGTGCCGTCCCGATATATTCAGCTTCGCCGAGCTGGTCAGTCAACACTCGGCAGCATCTTTTCGTATACTACTCAAGGGTATACGATTTACCCATCCAGAGCAAGGCGATATCCCTACGCCACAGGCCTTTAACGCATCTTCTTTTGAAAAGTCCGCCAGAGATGAAACAGTGCCTGCCGACAACCGGGATCGTCGATAATCCCGGTCATGCCCCGGAACTCCTCCTCCTGCTCGGGATCAATATCCCTGTTCGGCTGAAAAAATTCCCTGGAAGGATATGCTGCATCCTCCAGGGGCTGCCGCAACCACCTGATATCCATAATGGTAACGGAACGAAGGTGCTGATTGACCTGTTGCAGGATCTCCGGCTTCATAAAGGTCAGCTCCTGCATCCAGGATGAACTGTCCACATAGCCCCATAAAACATCTTTTTTGATCCAGGCGGGCATGGTATGGGCGGCCGTACGCTCGCCGACAACATCCTTCCACACCTGAGCCAGCCGGATAAACTCCAGTTGCCGACGGCCAAGCCTGCTGCCGATGACCTGTTCCAGCTGCCCTGCAAGCATAAAATCCTCTTTGAAGGTTCTCTTCACAACCCATCCCCCGGCAAAGATGCACAATCGTCCAAGCCTGTTCCACTGTATGCCTTATACAATATACCCACCCTTACCCTTAAACAAAAAAAGGGCGCCTTCCGCATTTTGCAGAAGGCACCCCTTTGGTTCCGGCAAAACCCGACAAACGGCAGTCGGGTTGCCGGGAGACCATGCAATTCCAGATACTGTTAGTAATTGCTCAGGTAGTTTTCCAACTCCCAATCGGTGACGGCGGTACGATACTCGTCCCACTCTTTTTCCTTTCCTGCCACATATTTTTCAAAAATATGCTCGCCAAGGGCTTCCTTGGCAATGGGGTTGACTTTCAATTCGCCAACAGCATCCTTCAGATTTGCGGGCAGGCTGTCGATACCGGCGGCATCTTTTTCGGCCGGGGTCATGGCAAAGATGTCCTGATCAACGGAATCCGGGGCCTGCAGGTTGTTTTTCACACCGTCCAGGCCGGAAACCAGCATCATGGCAAAGGCGAGGTACGGGTTACAGGTCGGATCCGGGCAACGAACCTCTGTTCTGGTTCCCATACCGCGGGAGGCCGGAATACGGATCAAGGCAGAACGGTTGGAGGCCGACCATGCCACGTAGACCGGAGCCTCATAACCGGGCACCAGACGCTTGTAGGAGTTGACCAGGGGATTGGTCACAGCGACAAAGCCCTTGGCGTTTTTGGCGATACCGGCAATGTACTTGTAGGCGATATCGGAAAGCTGCAATGGACCGTTCTCATCAAAGAAGGCATTGGTGCCGTCAAGGTTGAACAGTGACTGGTTACAGTGCATGCCGGAGCCGTTGATACCAAATACAGGTTTGGGCATGAAGGTGGCGTGGAGACCATGCTGGGCGGCGATGGAACGAACAACCCACTTGAAGGTCAGGGTGTTGTCGGCAGCGGTC
>CAZPXI010000271.1:0-3853 GCA_964590715.1 uncultured Desulfobulbus sp. | reverse complement strand
CTGACCATGCTTTGCGAGATGTTCAAAGAACAGGATACCTTTACCACCGATGATGCCCTGCAGGCAATTATCGAAAAAATGATTCGTCGACACCCCCACGTTTTCAACGGTCTCCCGATCGGTAACGATCAGGAATTGCGCAGCCAATGGCAGGCAATCAAAGAGCTAGAAAAGAAAAATAAGAACAGGGAGTAGTATCTTATTTCTTCCGGTAATTACTTTCTTTTTCAGGTCGTCCTGATTCCTGGTTGGCTCTCGCCTTCCCGAACTGCATTCCGCCTGTCTTTCATTTCAGGGTTAAATCACGTAAAACCCCTCTTTTAATTCTTGACAGCATACGCCCTGATGGTATTATAAAGGGTTTCAACCTATAACCTTCTCGCTCTCACCTGAAAGGAAAGAAGCGAGGGCCAATTTGACCACGAGGAGGAATCATGCGTCATTACGAAACCACATTTATTCTCCGTCCAAACCTGGGCGAGGATCAATTCACTGAAATCATAGAGCGAACCAGCGCCATCATTACCGATGACGGAGGAACGATCATCAACACCGACCGTTGGGGTATTAAACGGCTGGCTTATGAAATCAAGAAAGAAGTTCAAGGATATTATGTCAACCTGAACTACGCGGCTCCAGGTAAAACCATCAACGAGATTGAGCGTATTTTCCGGATTGATGATCGTCTTCTTCGCTACCTGACCATTAAACTTGCCGATGCCATGGATCAGGACGCCATCACCAAAGAACAGGATGGCTTTGCCGCCCGTGCAGCTGCCGTGGAAGCCGATGAAGCAGAGCCCACTGAAGAAACTGCAACAGAAACTTCTACGAAAACTGAAACAACAGAAAAAAATGTAACCACGGAAAAAACAGGTGAGCAGGAAGAAAAGACTGAAGCTACTGAAAAAGCTGAAGCTACTGAAAAAACCACTGCCACCGAATAGACTGGATTAAGGAGAAAAATAATGCCCCCACAGAAAAGAATGTTCTACAGACGGCGTGTTTGTCGTTTCTGCACGGATAAAGAGCTGGTCATGGATTATAAAGATGCAAAAACATTACGTAATTTTGTAACAGAACGTGGCAAGATTATTCCTAAACGCATCTGGGGTACATGTGCAACCCATCAGAGACAGGTAACTGAGGCGATTAAACGCGCTCGACATCTTGCCCTGCTGCCGTACACCGGACCGACTCAGTTTTAACGACGTTTAAACACAAACCTTGAGCAGAAGATGACAGCGCCGGATAGCGCAGGCTGGAAAGGGTCACCTTTATTTTCCCGGCCGGTTCTTTTAATCGCAGCCATCTATTTTATACCGACCCTGTTGCCTTCCCTTTTTGGATGGCTTCTCGGGGTCCTTGCAGTCCCTGTTGCATATGTACTGACAGTGGAAGGCAATGAGCAGGGAATCATTACCCTGCGAAACAGTCTGCTGATAGCAGGCGCTGTCGCACTTTTGTCAGGGCAACTGCAACTTTTTCTATTTACCCTGACACTCATTCCACTTGGCTACAGTCTGTATACCTGTGGACGGACAAATAAAAGTGAGGCCGAGACCGGAGCCTACAGCGTCTTGATCCTCGGCATCAGCTGGTTTGTCTTCTGGACCATATATGGTATGTTTTCTGGAATACAACCGTACCGGCATCTGGTCGACCTGCTTGATTCCGGTTTGGCACAGACCTACGAGCTGTACAGGACTAACTCCGAGTTGCCTGCCGAAATGCAGATACAACTGGCTGAGGTCATCACTGAGCTCCGGGAATTGGTACCACGAATTTTACCGGGTATCCTCTGCTGCAGCATTCTTGTTACCGTGTGGATGAATCAGGTTGTTTTGAACAGTTTACTGTTGCGAAGACACCCTGACAAAACGAATCGGCCGCCCTACAGCTACTGGAAATTGCCGGAACAGCTGGTCTGGATACCCATTGCTGCAACCGTCCTCTTTCTGCTCAGTAACAACTGGTTGAAAGACCTGGGCCTGAATATGATTCTGGTCTCAGGTGTTGTCTATTTCTTTCAGGGCTTGGCGGTCTTCATCCACCTGCTCGGCAGATGGAAGGTTCCTGCGTACCTCAGAGTATTGCTGTATGTTATGCTGGTCATCCAAAGTTATGGTCTGCTACTGATTGCACTGTTGGGAATTGCCGATACCTGGATGAACCTCAGACCTGAAAAAAAAAAGGATGAACCGCCATCGCAAGGGCCGCAATCGGACTCTGACAGGTAGGCAGTGACACAACCATTCCCTGGTAATCCATGGTGCAGGATTTACAGGATTTAAATACTGAAGAACAAATACCAATCGTCTTGAGATAAAGACCGCATTTACACTTGAACACAGTCGGCGGCACCAAGGTGCTTTCGATGAATACAACAAGAGGGAATATCCATGGAAATCATACTCAAAGAAACTATTGACACCTTGGGACTAGAGGGTGACCTTGTCAAGGTGAAACCAGGCTATGCACGGAATTTTCTTATTCCTCAACAGAAGGCCGTTGCTGTAAACAAGGCCGCTCTGGCACGGCTTAAACATGAGCAGCAGGCCATCACCAAACGCAGGGAAACCGACCAGAAAAATGCAGAAGCTCTGGCGGCTCAACTTGAGACAAAAACCGTGACTATTTCCCGTCGGGTCGGCAGTGAAAATCGTCTGTTCGGCTCAGTCGGTACCAAAGACATTGCCGATCAGCTCGCAGAAAACGGCGTTGCCCTTGACCGTCGTTCCATCCTTCTGCCTGAGCCCATTAAAAATATCGGAGAAACAACAGTCACCGTTAAAGTAGGCTACCAGATGACCACTTCGCTTACCGTTCTAATCGTCCCGGAAGGGGAAGATGCAGACGCAGCGGAAAAAGAATAAGTCCTTTCCCGTCAGGTCGGCAGGACATGCCGACCTGACAAAAAGCGAGCCTCCGGAATAGCCGCCTCCTTTCCAAACAGGACCGGCACTTCTAATCAGGCGGCACCCTCCCCTCACCCCAGCGACCGGCAGCATTTTTTTTGGCCTATTTATCTTTTCATTGCAATGTAATCGCTGTATGATTGAGGAATCATGCAATACCAAACAGTCCCCACAATTCAAGATTCTCCCGGCAACATACCTCCGCAAAATCTCGACGCAGAACAGGCCGTTCTCGGCACGATTCTGCTGCAAGACAAGTCCATACTCAAAATTGCAGAGATCCTGAGCCCGGAAGACTTTTATCGCGATGCCCATAAAACGATTTACCGGTCCATGCTTGATCTCTTTGAAAAGCGTGAGCCCCATGATCTGATCACGGTCGCCAACCTCCTGAGTGATAGGAACAAGCTCGAGGAAATAGGCGGGCCTGCTTACCTCGCCCTGCTTACCGATATAATACCCTTTTCCGGCACACTGGTACACCATGCCGAGATCATCAGAAAAAAATCAGTTCTGCGCCAGCTGATCCGGACCACCTCCGAAGTCGCCGCCCGCTGTTACGATGCCCAGGATGATATCGACGCCTTGGTGGACGAGGCGGAAAAGACCATCTTCGAAATCGCCCAGTCCAAGAGAAAACAAGGTTTTCAACCTATGTCCGACATCGTCCCCAAGGCCTTTGACCGGATTACCAAACTCTTTGACCGGCAGGAACATATTACGGGCGTTGCCACTGGGTATGAACAGCTTGACAGGATGACCGCCGGTCTCCAACCGTCCGACCTGATCATCCTTGCCGGCCGTCCCTCCATGGGCAAGACCGCACTGGCCATGAATATGGTGCAGCACGCCGCCATTATCGAAAAAATCCCGGTCGCGGTCTTCAGTCTTGAGATGTCCATGGAACAGCTTGCCCTCCGTATGCTCTGTTCCAT
>CAZPXI010000270.1:0-3859 GCA_964590715.1 uncultured Desulfobulbus sp. | reverse complement strand
CACTGTGCCAGCGCAGCAATGCTTCCACCCCCATAAGACGACCGTCACTCAGACGGATCTGGGGCTGGTAATACAGCTCAAGCTCATCATTCTCCAGGGCACGCTGCAACTGTTTTTCCAAATCCAGCCGTTCCTGTATCCAGTCATGCATTTCACTGGAAAACAGCTGAAAGTCGTTTCTCCTGCTCTCTTTGACCTGACACATCGCAATATCGGCACTTTTTATCAGCTGCTCGACCTGGTCTCCGTCCTTTGGAAACAGGCTCACCCCAATACTGGCCGTGAGCTGCACTTTTTGCTCCTGAACAACAAAAGGCGCCTGCAGACTGCTGAGCATATCCTTTGCCACCAGCCCCACCTGGGAGGTATCATCAATATCTTCCAGCAGCACCACAAACTCGTCCGCGCCCAGCCGGGTTACGGTCATACCTCTATGATCGACCGCCTGCAGGCGTGATGCAGCTTCCTGTAGAAGCCGGTCGGCACCGGTATGGCCCAACATATCGTTGACCTTCTTGAAGTAGTCCAAATCAACATAGAACACTGCCAGTTGCAGGGAGTTTCGCCTGCCCCGGACAATGGCCTGGGCAAGACGATCTTTAAGCAGGGTGCGATTGGGCAGACCGGTCAGAGCATCATGGGTCATTTGAAAGGCAAGCTGTTGTTCCATGGAGCGCGTTTCGGTAAGGTCGCGTATCCCGAGTACGACCCCCACATTGTTCTCCTGTTCATCACGAATCGCACCGGCACTGACATCAACCGTAAACTCCCGCCCTTCCCTGTTTGTGAGCAGGCCCTCTACCTGTATGGATGAGGGCTGTTTCGTGCCCAGACAATGCTCAATAACCGGAGTCAGGCCCCGCCCATGCCGCTCATCGGCCAGGAGAAATATCTCCCGCAGAGGACGTCCGAATGCCTGGGCGGTGCTACAGCCGGCCAGTTGTTCGGCTTTTGGATTCATATATTGCACCAGCCCCGCACAGTCGGTGCTGACCACCCCGTCACCAATGGAATGGAGTGTAACCTGAGCCTGTTTTTTTTCCCTGGCCAGTGCATTGACGGTCCATTCCAGTCTTCGCCATGTCCACAGCAGGTACCCGAGAACGATGGTCACCAGCGCAGTGACCGGCGGATACCACTGGTGGGCAAAACGTAGAAGCAAAAAACTTGTCAACAGGGTCAAAATCAAGAACACCGCAGCAACGGCCAGACTCCCTCCGGCCCGCATTCGGGGATAGAGGAAACCGGGTGTCAACACCAGAGCTCCGCTTACAATCAGCTGCATGAACAAGGCCATGGGCAGGATAGCCAGATTGTTGCGCAGGGTATCAAGCAGAGTGGCATTGAGCTCCACACCCGGCATGGGAACCGAATTGCCGGATACCGGGGTCGGCAGTCCGTCGCCAAGGCCCAGGGCCGTTACCCCGACAAGGACATAGGCATTTTTAACAACAGCAGGGTCAAATGAGGGTGCCAGAAAATCAGCATAGGAAATCCGTCTGAAATGGCCGGGCGGCCCGGCAAAGGGGATGAGAATTTTATAGTCCCGGACCCAGCTTGCTGAAGATGCTGCCGCAGGATTGGGATTTCGCAGCCCCGGAAGGTTTTCTACAACAGCAGGAGTGACCAGGGCCAGCATTTCCAGACTGAAGGCGGAAAAATCAGCTCGGCCGGGACCGGCCTTTAAAAATGCATGGCGGACAATACCATCGCCGTCAAGCTCGACATCGACATGGCCGAACCCGGCGGCGGACCGGGCCAGTACCGGCAGGGGTCTGGTCAATTTCAGGGGGGCGCCTGCGCGGGCGCTCTCATTGACCAGCGGCAAAACCACCCGCCCGTTTCTTTTGATTGCATCGCCCAGGAGCGCGTCATCCTCCGGGCTGGAGGATGAGGGTTCGGCAAAGAGAATATCCAGACCGATAACCTTCGCTTCTCCCCGTGACAACTTATCGATCAGTTCGGCGTGAAGACGGCGCGGCCAGGGCCAACGGCCCAAGGCGGCCATACTGTGTTCATCAACGGTGATAAGAATAATATCGCCGGCAGCGGGACGCTGCACCATGCTTGAGAACAGGTCATATACGGTAAAATCCCACCGTTTGAGCGCCTGAGTGGAGGTCAGCACCAGACAGACGGCAAGCAGAAACAGGCCGAAAAGAACCGGTCGTCCCCTGTATCTCACCAGTTCACTCTTCACAGAATAAGGGCCAGGAAAAAGCCCAGCGGTATAAGCAGAGCCCACGGATTCGGCGGAGAAGGAACGGTAAAATGCTGCGGAGTGGAGAACGGTCCCTGGAAACCATCCGGCTCAATGGTTGCCACCCGGATATAATACGCACCCGGCTCCAGGGAGGCCATTTTAAATTCAGCCTGATCAGTCTGCTCATCGGTGAGTATTTTTGTGAAATCCTCACCTGTTGAGAACTGGACACGGTAACGCTGTTTGGGCCCGACCTCCTGCCAGCGAAACACCATCTCATTTTCGTCGAATGTGGATTTCTCCATGTCAGGGGCCGGAGTCGGAATACGAAACTGCATGGTCATGCCCGGCGGTCCGAGTTCACCGGCGTCGTCGTATCCTGCCACCCGCCAGTAATAGATACCCGGCAACAGGTCACTGTCCGGCTGCAGCGTTGTCTTGTTATACTCCTGCCGATTGATAAGCGGATGTTCAAAGCGGTCGTTGTCCGCCAGTTGGAAGGAATAACTGCGGGCAAGTTTTGGTGCCGACCAGAGAAACCCGGGCCGGGGATCGGTTATGACTGCGCCGTCCCGGGGTTCAATCCGGATAGGCGGCAATGGCCGGGCATTCAGGGTACAGGGATGAAGGGCGTTTAATCCTTCCAGCCCCTTGTCATCAATTCCACGCAGCCGAAGCACATAGTCGCCATCGGCCAGCTCCGGGACAAGAATCCTTGGTTTGTCGGAAATATTGTCGGCAAGGAGAATGTTAAAATTCCGGTCCGTTGCTACCTGCAGCCGATAGGCAACCGCCCCTTTAATTTCAGGAAAACGCAACATGAACGGAGCTTCTTCCAGTACCTCCGGCAGGGAAGACAGATCGGGCGGAGGAAGAAGCAGTATGGGTTTTAACGGTTTTTGCGCTTTTTTGACAAGGGTTCCATACGGGGCGGGAACACTTTGCTTCGCTCTAGCGTTTTCGACATTCACCTCTCCCCGGCTGACCTCGGTCTGCATTTGATCCTGATCGGCGGAGACACGGTACCTGGTGCCGCGTACGGCGGCCAGGGCTGAAGGCGTACGGATTTCAAAACGTGAACCAGGGCCTGTTTTCGGTTTAACCTTGTTATCCGTCTTCCCCTTTTTCAGGTGAAGCCGGGAATCCGCCATTCCGGTTTGGCCATATTTCATAAGCGACTCAATGGCCAGGGTCGATTCCTGTTGAAGCAGTACTTTCGAGCCGTCGGCAAACTGCAGGGTGACATTGCCGCCCACCCCTGTATGTATTTCATCCTTAGCCCACAGAAACATTCCCGGTGTTGCCGTTGTCTGCAAACCGCTCTTTGCCTGAACCACCATCACCTCTCCATGCACGTAGAGGACGGTGGCCATGGTCGCACCGGACTTGAGCCAGGAAAGCGGAAAGCGCAAACGGGTACCGGGTGCAACATGCAGAGGATCGGTAATATTATTTAAGGCTATGAACTGCTGCTGGTGCTGCATGGTCTTGAGATATTTTTCGCCCAGGTTCCAGGCATTATCTCCGGGCTGCACGGTATAAATCCAGTCATGACATAGAGCTGTGACCGGAATCAGCAAGAACAGAAAGAAGAAAAAAATAAGCCGCCGATTCAGCATTTGCCTGAAACGAAAAAAAACCATAGGAAGGGATCCC
>CAZPXI010000269.1:1876-3951 GCA_964590715.1 uncultured Desulfobulbus sp. | reverse complement strand
AGGGCGCCGTTGGAGCCGCTGAACAGCGGATCTTCCACCAGCTGCACCTTGGCCGGACCGTACTCGCCGAGAACGGTTTCGATATGGTCGGCCAGACCACGGATCAGGCAACCGCCGCCGGCCAGGATGATATTCTGGCGGATGGCATCCTGGTACTCGGGATCAAACTTGGCAATCAGTTCCAGGGTTGTTTCAACAATAGCCGGCAGAATGCTTTCACAGGCCCGCTTGATCTCCTCGGTAATATCATGTTTGGTGGCCTTGCCTTCCACCGGGATTTCCACCTCGACCGGCTTTTCAACCTCGCCGACAAAGCTGTACTCCTCTTTGAAGCGGCGAACCATGTTGATATTAAAATCGGCCTCCGGATAGCGCTCCTGGAGGAAATTATACAACTGTTGATCAATGTAATCCCCAGCCGTAAGCACGGTCCGCTGGTCATCTTCACTGGGCACCGTTCCATGCATGATACAGAAATCAACCGTACCGGCGCCAAGATCAATCACCATGGCATTGTCCAGGGCCTCGACCCCGTAGGCCACGGCAAAGGGTTCCGAAACCACCAGCAGCGATTCGGCAAATTCGGCAACCGCCTTTTTAAGCGCGACCTTGTTGACCTTGAACGATTCGGCCGGAACCCCGACCACCGCCCTGATTCTGGTATCGTCGGTATTCTCGTCCACCAGGGTGATAAGATGGCGGATCAATTCCTTGACCGCCTCCTCGTCCCTGGCGGTTCCCTCTTTAATCACCCCGTTTTTCAAGGGGCGGTACATATCCAGGGAAAGCCGGTGTGAGACCGCCTCGGCCCCGAAAAGAATGGGTTTGCCCACCACCTTTCTGGCGATAAAATCCTTGGGCCAGCCGACATAGCTCTCCACCCATTCTTTTTTATCGTTGTCGGCGGAAATCGAACTGCGCGAGGTGCCGAGATCAATACCGACAAGTAGTGTTTTCTTAGCTGCTTTTTTTGTTGTTTTTCTGGCCATTATGCTCTCCTTCAACAATCTGTAAATGCCTTTGCCCAAGATAGGAGGTGACTCCTTCTTTGATAAACGACGTTATCTGTTTGCGGTATTCCGTTTTTTGCAGATTTGCTTCCTCATCTTTTTTTGTAATACATGAAATCTCTACCAGCACACTCGGTGCATCGACGCCCAACAGGACGACAAAAGGCGCAATCTTGATACCGTTGTCGGAAACAGTACTGTCATGCTTTTTCATATTGGAAAACAGGCTCTGCTGAATTGAGGCCGCAAGCAGAGCCGATTCCTGCTCTTTCATGGTGTCGCTGATCTTTTTGATCATGTTTTTAAAATCCCCGGCCTGGATCTCCGAGCCCCGGTTCTCCTGTTCGGCAAGACGGAGGGTGTACTTATCGGTCGGCGGCCCGAAATAAAAGGTCTCGGTTACATTGTACTCCTTCTGGGGAATGGCATTGACATGGAGTGAAATAAAAAGATCGGCCCGGTTGGCATTGGCGACTCTCACCCGGTCGGCCAATGAGATAAATACATCCCGTTCCCTGGTCATGATCACGTTATAGCGCCCGCTTCGTACCAGGGCGTCCCGGAGCCGCAGGCCGATATCAAGAACAATGTCCTTTTCATTGGTGCCGAGACTGCCGATTGCGCCCGGATCTTTTCCGCCGTGACCCGGATCAATGACAATGGTCTGGACATCAAGACCGAAAACCGAGCTGACCCGGACCTGTTGATCGTTGAGGAGCAGGCTGTAATTTAAAAGCTCACGGGGATTAATATCAACCGGAGTCCACTTGAGCCGGGCATTGTTTGCCGACTGCATGACAACCGTCGACCACGGCAGAATCGGGCCGGCAGCAGCATGCTCGACCGGAGCAATTGGATCGTCCCCATTGTACAGGGCCGGGAATACAATAAACCTGGTGAGGACAAGAAGTCCGGTAAGCAGTAGCAGGGAAGAGATACGGACCGCAAACCTGTTGCGACGCCATCTGCGGGCAGCCCTGACACCGCCATACCCCTTTTCAAGCAGTCGTTTATTCTCCTCATGCACTCCCTGGAGAATTATACTTTTCAGTTTTGCATTTCCGG
>CAZPXI010000269.1:0-1776 GCA_964590715.1 uncultured Desulfobulbus sp. | reverse complement strand
AATCAAATCGATAGGTTATTATATGTGCGCCACCAGGGCATGTCAACTATTCTCTCCTGCAGGAGCGGGCCGCTTTCTTCGGGCGACTACCGCACTTCACCATGAACAAACCCGGCCCCTGTATGGAGCGTGCAAAAGCATCCCGGCCATGAGCCTGTTTCCAAGCAAAAAGCAGACCAGCATTTTTTATTGTCGACAGAGCTGAAGGCGGCGGAGTAGTATCAGAGATACTTATTAGAATAGAAACCTGTGCCGAGGGAGGAGTGCAATGCTGAACATCGATGCAAACTTTTGCGGAACCGTGATCTCCCATGTAATGATGCCCTACCACGCCAACCCGGCCGGCAATGTCAACGGCGGGGTGATCATGCAGCTTATCGACGATGCCGCCTTTGTCATTGCCACCAGGTTTGCCAGATCCAATGTGGTGACCGCCTCCATTGACCGGATAGACTTCCATCGCCCTGTTCATGTCGGGGATCTTCTGACCCTCAGGGGCTGCCTGAACATGACCCACCGCTCCTCCATGGAGATCGGGGTCCGGGTTGAGGGAGAAGACATGCAAAGCGGAGAGGTACGCCACATCGCCTCAGCCTACCTGACCTTTGTCGCCCTTGATACAAACGGCAGGCCCATACCCATTCCCGCGTACACTCCGACGGACAAAGACGGCAAACGGCGCAACATCGAAGCACTGAAACGTCGCGAACGGCGACAGGGACACCTTCACACAGAATAACCCCCCGTGCGGCACCTGTTGAGCAAAAGAGCCCTTAACTTTCCGGCATGGCTGTTGTATTTTTCGATTCCTGTGCTATAAAAGATACATCTAATTTCCCTTATATATATTCCGGAGTACACAATGAGCGCTGAAGTAGACGATATAAGCATTAACTATGAAGAAGACGACACCCTGATAGTCAAGGAACTCGATAAGGAGATCCTGTCCAAGGGCGCCTGGACCACAATCCTCTTTCGCTATCAGGATTACAACCGCACCAAGGGAGAGTACGGCCCGGACAAGTATACCATCCGCCGGTATCAGAAACGAAACGGCCAGTATCTGCCCAAATCAAAATTTAATATCTCCAGTGCCAAACAGGCGAAAAAAATCATTGAAACTCTGGAGAAATGGATTGATGATTAACCCGGCCCATTAACCGTGTATTTCCCGGTTGCAGGCATAGAAGTACGGCCCTGGCTGCCGCCCCTGGTAGCCTTCGGCATCTCCTTCCTCACCTCCATGGGCGGTGTTTCAGGAGCCTTTCTGCTCCTGCCCTTCCAGATGAGTTTTCTCGGTTTTGTTTCACCTTCGGTCAGCGCCACCAATCATATATTTAATATAGTCGCCATCCCCAGCGGCGTGTATCGCTACATAAAAGAGGGGCGAATGGTCTGGCCGCTCACCTGGGCGGTCATCATCGGCACCCTGCCCGGGGTGCTGGCCGGCGCTGTTATCCGGGTGAAATACCTGCCTGACCCCACGACCTTTAAACGCTTTGCGGCAATCGTTCTACTCTATATAGGTGTTCGCCTGTTGCGGGATATTCTGAAGAAGGATCAGGACACCTCCCCGGCAGGAGCATCCGGCAGGGGACAAAAGGCAGGGACTGTCAGTAATGCTTTTTTTACCGTACAATCCCTGGGATATACCTTTGAGGGCAGGCAATACGAGGTTTCCACCTTGACCATCATGCTGCTAAGCCTGACCGTCGGCATCATCGGCGGAGTCTACGGGATTGGAGGTGGTGCCATCATTGCTCCTTTTTTTGTCTC
>CAZPXI010000268.1:0-3953 GCA_964590715.1 uncultured Desulfobulbus sp. | reverse complement strand
TCTCCATGATGCCGATTATCGGCAGAGCAATACGAACGGATTTACCTGTCTGTATGTGTGTGAATATTTCATCAAGGGTCGGCAAGGTTCAATCCTACGGTAAAAGAGTAGATGTAGATGTCTCTGTTCAGGTGGTGACTAATATTGGGCAAAATCAAAGTTTAATAGCCTCAGCAGCGCCTTAGGAGAGCGTGGTCTAGCAGGAAAAATCATAGTATGTCTAAATCAACCTGACCACGTACTACAAAGATACGAGGCTCCAGATGGTGTGCTGTTGAGCAGTTACGATTAGAGAAAATACGATTAGAGTAAATGTGGACGGTTTCTCATTCCTGTATTTTGCCATAATGCAGGGAAGAAAAAAAGATTTTTTTTGCAACAAAGAGGGGATAAAAGAAATATTTTCAGTGAAAATTAGGCCCTAATTAGCCGTGTTGATGATACGCCCGGCCTTTGATGCTTGACTGGTATAACCACCAAGGGTATTTCGTCCCTGTTTGATTTTTGAGAGTTCTGATGCCTGCATGGCCATCATCGCCTGAATTTTTGGTGAGAGCGTTGTATTTTTATCGATAATCTTTTGCATAAGTGCAAGACGCTCAGCGTTGAGCTGTGATTCTGCAGCCTGTGTATTCTGTTGCAGGAATGCATTGAGTCGGATATCGGTTTTGCGAACTTTTTCCTTAATCTGGTCAAGTTCTCGGCTTAACTGATTGATTTTCTCAGTATTTAACGGTAGTAAAGAATTTTCTACAGCAAGGGTCAGCTTGTAAAACGTATTATACTGCTGCAGAGACTGTTGTTGAAGCTCATTCAGTGTCGACATCAGGCTCACATGGCTAGGGAAAAGGGGCGGTGAGTTGGTTGCTGTTCTTTTACCTGTAAACCATGAATCTCCTGTTTTTGTATTTGAATTGCTTCAACCCAGGTCGAGCGCAGGTCGGACAGCAGGTTCTCTACAATCTCAAGCCGGCTGCCGTCATTTTTAATATTGGCTAAATTCAGCTCATTGAGCATGTAGGCATAGAGCGCGTCCAGGTCTTCAGCGATCTTTTTACCAATTTTATGGTCCAACGTGGCTGCAAGCTCGGTTATAATAGCACTTGCCTTGTTGATGCCATACGTTCGTCCGGAAATATCATTGTTGTCAACAGCATGTCTTGCCTGGGCGGTAAATCTGATCGCCCCGTCATAAAACATGATCAAAAGCTGTTCTTTGGATGCGGTAGCTATCTGATTCTTCAGGTAGTCATTGCTGTGCATATTCATTATTTGGATCCTCCAGATACCATGTTGTTCAGCATGTCCATCTGTTGAGAAAGGTAGGAGCTGGTTGAGTTCATGGAACTCATTAAGAGTTCCAGTGACTCGAACTGGGCCCGCATGGTGCGTTCCCGCTGTACGAGCCGGCGTTCAATGGAGTCAATATTATTATCTATATTTTTAATACTTCGATCAGTGCTGGTCTTCCGGGAGGCATATATACCGTTCACAGAGTCTGTGCTTCCCTCAAGGTAGGTTTTAAACTTGGTGGCTATTCCTTCTACACCTGTTTCTCCAATAAAGAGCTTTTCCACATCTTCCAGATTGTTCGCTAAGGCATCATTAAATGTCGTCGTATCCAAACTTATGGTGCCGTCGTCTTTGTTGGTTTTTATTCCTATATCAACCAGATGCTGGTATGCGCCGGTTCCTCCGATGGAGGTGGTCAGAAAGCTCTGCAGTCTTCGTTTAGTCGACTGTAACCCCCTGTCATTACTCCAGCTGCTGTCTTTCTGGTCGGAGATAAAAGATATAATATCATTGTAGGCGGAAACAAAGGCATCAACTTTCCCTTTGATCCCCTCCGTGTCAACATCAACACCGAGGTGCGTAGTTTCACCAACTGGATTGGTTTTCAAGAGGGTCAGGGTGACCCCGGGGATAGCGCCTGTCAGTGTGTTGTTATCACTGACCATAGTTATGCCGTCAACGTTGACGGTTGCCTGTTGCGCTGTCTGGGTGTTTGCAAAACTTAAAGCCGTGGTTCCATCAGATACACTGGTTGCAGTTGCGGTAAAGTTTGTCGAAGCATCTTCACCGGTAAGGACAATGCGGTATCCATTGGCAGTCCCGTCATTGATCAAGGCTGCAGAAACACCCGTTGGTGTGTCTCCACTGTTGGCTGCATTAATTTTATCGACAATACCGCCGAGGCTGTCTCCGGCATCAACTGTTATTGCAGTTCCGTTGATATCGATGGTGCCGGCGGTAAAATTTCCGATTGAAGGATCGGCATAGCCGACACTGACATCTTTTTGTACCTGGGCCAGGTTAACAACCTCTATTCCGTAAGAACCCGGTGCAGCTGTTGATCCGGCATCAACGGTAAAGAATTCTTCGCTGGCTGCGGTTGCGCTGTATGATCTGAATTCTCTGGATGTGTCAACATCCTCAAAGCTTGTCAGTAACCCTTTAAGTTTCTCTTCAAAGTCGGAAAAGGCGGATAATCTGGTAGTGAGGTAACTTTTATCATTTTCCAGTCGATCAACGGGACGACGTTCAATTTTCATCAACTCGGTGATGATTGCGTTGCTGTCGATTCCACTTGCGAGTCCGCCAAAAGTTATGGATGCCATTAGAGTCTCCCAAAAGCTTTATTCAGCTTTGTGTTTCAACAAGATTACCGCGGAGTGCCGCCAATGTTTCATGCATACCAAGAATCTCTTTCGGTGGAATCTGGCGGATGGTTTCGCCCGTCTCTCTATCTACCAGGTTGATGACAAGCTCATCTGTATCCTTGTGCATCTCAAAGCGAACACTGTATGAACCATTGTCAGTCAATGCCTTTATATTCTGCAGAAGTTCTTCGGGTTGAATTTGTTGTTCTTTTGCCTGAGACATTTCGGGTGCTTTTTCATTACTACTTTTTTTTCGGTCCAGTTTCAATGCGTCCGCCGCCGAACTCAAGGCCGATCTGTTTTCCGTAAACTCGGGTGTTATTGCTTGAATATTCATAATTCCCTCCATGGAGTATGATTAAATGCAATACAAAAAAAGCGGAGAAGGGGCGTCCCCCTTCTCCGGTTTGAGTTTAAGGTTACTGGAGCAGACCTAAGGCCAACTGTGTGGACTGGTTCGCCTGGGAAAGTACGGAAATCCCAGCCTGCTGCAAAATATTGTTTTTGGTCATTGCGGAGGTTTCCTGGGCTATGTCCGCATCCATAATACGTGATCTGGAGGCAGACAGGTTCTCGGAGACGTTACTCAGGTTGGCAATGGTTGATTCCAGCCTGTTCATCTTGGCACCAAGGTTGCCACGTTCTGAATCAACAGAACCGATTGCCGTATCAATGGTGGTTATTGCGGCATTCGCATCACTCTGGGTACCGATACTTGCATCAGTTGATGTAACACCGAGACTTGCCACGCCCATATTGGCGACACTTACAGTGATTGTTTCACCGGCATTGGCCCCGACATGAAATGTCAAACCGCTGGCAGCACTGCCGTTGAGCAGGGTGCGCCCATTAAATTCCGTATTATCGGAAATGCGCTGTATCTCCTGCTGTAATTGTTTGAATTCCGCCTGCAGTGATGTTCGGTCTTCACTGGAGTTGGTATCATTTGCAGATTGAACGGATATTTCCCGCATCCGTTGGAGCAGGTTGGTGGTTTCCACCAAGGCACCTTCAGCCGTCTGAGCAAGAGAAATACCATCTTGGGCATTTCGAGATGCCTGATTGAGGCCGCGGATCTGTGAAGTCATTCGATCAGAGATGGCCAGGCCAGCTGCATCATCCTTGGCACTGTTAATACGCAGACCTGAAGACAGGCGCTGCATGGATCGGTTCAGACCCAGTTGAGATTTGTTAAGATTGCGTTGAGCGTTGAGTGAAGCAACATTGGTATTAATTATAACTGCCATGATTTTTCCTCCGTGAAAATAGTTGATTCGGGCATCCTTGCCCTTT
>CAZPXI010000267.1:0-3962 GCA_964590715.1 uncultured Desulfobulbus sp. | reverse complement strand
ACTTGAAAGAACTGTAGTTGCCATGGAACGTCTCCTTGTAAGACATGGTAAGAATACGATAGGCCGGAAAGGAACAGTTGTCAAGGGCGGGCAGTATTTACGAATTGACTGTTGGAGAAAATGCAACCATTCAACCGGTAGGGAAGGTGAGAAAGAAAATGTATAGCGAAGACGACCTCCTCATGCTCTCCGCCCTGCAGCATCTGTTGTTTTGTCCCCGGCAGTGTGCCCTTATCCATATAGATCAGCTGTGGATTGAAGCTCGGAGCCGGTTATTTTTCAACTCGGGCCTGTCGGATTAAAATCCGACCCTCAATGTGGCTCCGGCAATTGCTTTATTCGTAATCCTGTGGTTCGGCCCTGCAAGAGAACGGAGTTCGTTATCGTGTATGTGGCCGGGAGGTGCAGAATAGGGTATCATGGTCCGGACTCGGGAACCTCGAACCTCACCCTGAATCCGTGAGCGTCAGAGTGAATTGTATTTGGAAAGTTGCAGTTTTGTTATTATCTTTAAATACAATAGATTACGCCTATCAGGGGATATTTTGCGTCACGGATTCAGGATAACATTAAACCTGCAACTCAAATGCCATGGTGCAGCGTAAAATCATCCATATCGATATGGACGCCTTTTTCGCCTCGGTGGAACAACGGGATGTCCCTGCGTTGCGCGGCCGTCCGGTGATCGTCGGTGGTGACCCCGGCGGGCGCGGGGTGGTGGCTGCCTGCTCCTATGAGGCCCGGGCCTTTGGAATCCACTCAGCCATGAGTTGTGCCAAGGCCTATCGGCTTTGTCCACGGGCCGAATTTGTCCGGCCGCGCAAGGAACGATATTTAAAAGTCTCGAAGCAGATCATGGCAATCTTCAGGCAGTATGCCGATTTGATCGAGCCCTTATCGCTGGATGAGGCCTTTCTTGATGTAACTGAAAATGTACGTAAAATTCCTTCGGCAACCTGGACCGCACACCGGATCAGGCGGGATATTCAGACACAGGTCGGCCTGACCGCCTCGGCCGGGGTGTCCTGTAATAAGTTTCTTGCCAAGGTGGCCTCGGATCTGGATAAACCAAACGGTCTGACCGTCATCACCCCGGAAGAGGCCATTCCGTTTATCCGCCGACTGCCGGTGCGGAAATTTTTTGGTGTCGGCCGGGTCACGGAAAAACGGATGCTGGCCATGGGCATCAGACGGGGTGAGGATCTGGTGCGATATTCCCGGACCGAGTTGATCGATATTTTCGGCAAGTCCGGTAATTTTTTTTATGAGATTGTACGCGGCATCGACTGCCGCCCGGTGCAGCCCCGCCGGGGAAGCAAATCGGTGGGCAGTGAAGTTACCTTTAAAGAGGATCTGCAGAGCAGGGAGCAGATGCTGCAGGTTCTGTCACAGCAGGCCGACCGGGTTGAGGCCGCTCTTAAAAAAAAGAAACTCAGGGGCAGAACCCTGGTTCTCAAGGTGCGTTATCACGACTTTGTCACGGTGACCCGCTCCCGTACTTCCGACTGTTTGTTTTGTTCAACATCTGATATAATGGCGCACATTCCACAGCTGCTTGCAATGACCGAGGCGGGAAGGAAAAAAGTACGGTTGCTGGGAGTAACGGTGACAAATTTCCAGTCTGATCGGGAAAATAAAAAAAAGTTCTACCAGCTGCCTTTACCCTTTCCTCCTCTAGCCGACAGACCCACAGAAAATGTTTACCGAACTCTTTGATGAAATTTCCCGCCGCAAGGCCTACGATCCCGGTCGCCTCAAGCGGTTGTTCGACATAGCCATGACCAAGAAGCTGGGCGTGGTCAAGCTGCCGCCGTCGTTCTGGATGCAGGATCCGAAAATCAATCCCCGGGCCGATCATCTCCTGTGGGCCGCCCTGCTGCTGGATGATGCCGAACGTGTGGCCCTGGCTTTTTCAGCCCTGGCGGTTGAATATGAAGAACAACAGCAGAAAAAACCACCTGAAGAACGGGAACCGATCGGTTTGGTTCTTGACCGGTATCTGCAGCAGCTCCTGGCCCTGCTTCCTGAAGAAAATACAGAGCAGCAACACCGGTTGCTCCAACTTGTCGACAGTGTGAAACCATGAATGAAGTGACCTTTGGTATAGCCGTTCTTCTGGCCACCGGCCTGCTGTTTGCCAAAATCGCCCAGTTGGTCCGCCTGCCGTCGGTGACCGGGTTTATCCTGGCCGGTCTGTTCCTGGGACCGTCTTTCCTTGGTTTGGTGACCATGGAAACGGTGGGCCATAAACTGGACCATTTTACCCAGATCGCCCTGATGCTGATCGCCTTTGGTATTGGTGAGCATATCGAGTTGAGCCGACTTGGCGATGTGGCCAAAGATGTCGGTTATATCGCCGTTGTTCAGTCGCTTGCCTCTTTTATTCTGGTCGCGGTCGGAACCTTTGTCACCGTCCTGCTGGTGAGCGGGCCCGATGGGGTCATCCGTAATCACCTTGTCCTTGCCTTGCTTCTTGGTGCGGTATCCGTAGCCAGCGCACCGGCTGCCATTCTCCATGTAGTACGGGAACTCGGTGCCCGTGGTTCGCTGACGGCCACGCTCATGCCCGTGGTGGCCGTAGCTGACGGGTTGGCGATTTTAATCTTCGGTATAGCCGTATCCGTTTCTCATCAGCTGGTCGGTCAGAGCAATGGTCCGGCCCTGGCCGAGGTGTTGGCCTCATTGGCTGAAATAGGCTTTTCCATGGTGATCGGGGTTGTTACCGGCCTGGTGATTGATTTTGTTCTCCATAAACTCCATAACCGTGGAGAAATGTTGACTGCCGGTCTGGCTCTGCTGTTGATCTGTGGTGAGACAACCCGGATGCTCAACCTCTCGCCGCTGCTTGCCGGTATGATGGCTGGTTTTATTATTATTAACCGGGCCGAGCGCGACGTGCGTCTCTTTCGGGCAATCAACGCCTTTGAACCGCCGATCTATGTGCTGTTTTTTACCCTGGCCGGAGTGCATCTGGATATCGCCGCTTTGAAACTGGCGGGCTGGGTCGGTCTGGTATATTTTGTTGCCCGCATTATAGGAAAATATTTCGGATCCTGGCTCGGTGCTGTATTTTCCGGGGCAGCGCCGGTGGTGCGTAACTACATGGGCCTTGCCCTGATTCCCCAGGCCGGAGTTGCCATCGGTCTGGTCTTTATGATTTCCAGTGACCCTCAGCTTTCTTCCTGGGCAACGGTCATCACGCCTGTTGTTCTGGGTGGAGTGGTTCTTTCCGAACTGATCGGACCGCTGATGGTTCGTTATACATTGGAACAGGCTGATGAGATTGAAGGAGAACAGGCGTATGCCGAGTGTGACGGCCGCAGCCGCCGTGCCTGTGACCGCTGGTTGAAAAGTCCGGACGGCGTCAGCCTCGCGCCCTGGGAATGGTCCCCCCTGCATCCTGTGGCCAACGGTGAAGGTGTGGTTGTGTTCGGTGCCAGCCATACGGCCACCTCCCGCAGTCTAGCCCGGATTGCGGTTATACTCGCCCACCATTATCATGCCTATCCCATGAGTGTTCGGGTCCTGGATAAATCCAAGAAGGGTATGCAGACCGAAGAAGAGCTTGAGGCCCTGTTCCTGCCGGAAAAGGATGAAGCGGAAAGCCTCGGCTATTCTCTGCAGACCGAGGTGATTTACGATTCTCCGGCTTCGGGTTTGGCTTCCGCCATAGAATATAACAATGCCCGGGCCGTGGTTCTGGGCTATCCTCTGGGAAGAAATCCTCTGGCCTTTCAGAAGGTTCTGGATCAGGTCGCCGCCAACGTGCTGTGCCCGGTTATTGCGGTTCGTTTTATCGGCACCCTGTCCTGCAAACGGTTGCTGGTCCCGTTTCTCTTCCCCCAGGAACTTGAAGAACTGCTTCCGATTTGTGAGGCCATAGCCTCGGCCGGCCAGCCCCATATAACCTTTCTCCAGATTCTGCATGCCGACTGCACCAGGGAAGAGATTGCCGCTTCTGA
>CAZPXI010000266.1:0-3964 GCA_964590715.1 uncultured Desulfobulbus sp. | reverse complement strand
GTTGTGGCTGTGACCTGTACAATCTGGTCCAGCCATGCTGGTTACTCAAAAGTTCCTTTTGACAGGTTACCGCAGAAGGAAGTCTTTCACCGGCAGTAAGCCTTCATTCAGTCCCTGTGGCAACCAAGCTCGCCGACTCCGGATACCGGAGCTTTTTTTTGTGCGAACATTAAACCATCACGACGTCCTTGACGGAGTTGGCAGAATATGAGAGCATAAGATTAGGAATCTCTCTTTATTTACAATAGAACAGCGGCCGAAAACGGATAACCACTAATGCAACAGAACTGGATGAACCAGCATGACTGGACCAGGTAAGCGTAGACTTCAAGCCATGAAAACAGCCCGGGATCGGCAATACTTCGTGGGCGATTTTCGGATGAATATGAGGTGCCGCTGTTTCTCTTCGTCCCTTGTGCAGGGTCTCTTCCTGCTGGTTTACTTTATTTTCATTACAGTAGTTCCCGCTCCGGCGGCATCCCCGCTTACCATCAGGGTCGGCTATTACGAGAACCCACCGAAACTCTTTAATCTCGACCAAGGCGCGCCCAGGGGAATTTTCGCTGAAATCCTTGCAGACATCGCCAAAAAAGAAAACTGGAATCTTCAGTGGGTCCCCGGCACCTGGCAGGAGGGGCTGGCCCGTCTTGAATCGGGTGCAATCGACATATTGCCCGATGTGGCGTACTCGCTCAAACGAGCTGAAAAGTATGCATTTTCAGACGAACCTGTTTTGATCAACTGGGCGGTTCTGTACACCCGAAACGATCTGCATATTCATTCCCTGCTCGACCTGGAGGGGAAAAAAGTGGCCGTTATGCGAGGAAGTATCCATACCGACGGTCCGGAAGGAATTAAAAACCAGGCCAAAGAATTCAACCTTTCCTGTGCATTTATTGAATTTGACAACTATCAGGAAGTTTTTCTCGCCCTCCAAAACGATGTCGCCGATGTCGGCGTGGTCAACAGACTGTTCGGGGCGACGTCCCAGGAATTATTCGATGTCCGGCCGACAACCGTGGTTTTCAACCCCAGGCACCTTAAATTTGCCTTTCCGCCGGACGGAGTCCATACGCCCTACTTGAAAAAAACCATAGACAGTCATCTGCGGAATGCATCTCTTACACCGAATTCAAGGATACAACAGATCATCAGATCATACCTGCAGGGGGAGTCGCTGGAGGATGACGGCAATGACGGTAAACAGGGCATACATCTGACGCCTGAGGAAAAAGAATGGATCCGGTCGCATCCTAAAATACGGGTCGGAGTGGATCCGGAGTTTGCCCCCTTTGAATTTTTTGATAAAAACAACCGCTACAGCGGTTTTGCCTCCGATTATATCTCGATTTTAAACAGGCGACTGGGCCTCAATCTGGAAATCGTCCGGCGCCCGCCATGGAAAAAGGTCATGTCCATGGTTGAAAAAGAGAAAATCGACGTACTCCCCGCAGTGGGCTTTACCGCTGACCGTTCCAGGTTTCTTGCCTTTTCAACCCCGTATATCGGTTTTTATCGGATGATTTTCTGCCGGACCGAGGCGCCGTTCATCTCGGGCCCGGCAGACCTGCATGATCTCAGCATCGCCGTCCAGGTCGACTCGTCACATGCAGGCTGGATCAGAGAACACACCGGTTTTACCCCTGTCTATTACGATACGCTTGAGGAGGTCATCAAGGCTGTTTCCAGCGGAAAGTCCGATGTTTTTATCGGCAATCTTGCCGCGTCCACCTACTGGATCCGCAAGCTCAATATAACAAATCTGCGTGCGGCGGCACCGGTTTCCATGAAACGTCAGCTCTTGCACATGGCGGTACGCAAGGACTGGCCGATCCTGGTCGGAATACTGAACAAGGGGCTGGCATCAATTACCCCTCAGCAGTCTGAAGAAATCCGAGATCGCTGGACGGCCTCGGGCTATAACGTTGGCCTCTCGTCCCAAACGGTATGGCAACGAATCGCAATGATCGTTGTGCCTGCACTGTTGATCATTGCTTTTTTCTGGTACTGGAACAGACGACTGAAAAGGGAAATCACGCTCAGGAAAAAGGCGGAAAAGGCGCTTCTTGATTCCCAAAAACAACTTGAGGATCGGGTCCAGGACCGTACCCGTGAACTGGCCGAGGCAAACGTTTCTCTCAAACGGGAGATGCTGGAAAAGGATCGGCTGCAGACACAACTGCATCGTTTGGAAAAAATGGAGGCCCTGGGGCTTATGGCCGGTGGCGTAGCTCACGACCTCAACAACATTCTTACCGGTATCGTCGGCTATCCCGACTTTCTCCTGGTCGATCTCCCGGAAGACAGTCCGTTGAGACGGCCTCTTGAAGCCATCAAGGACTCGGGGAGCAGAGCGGCGGCCGTGGTCGCGGACCTGCTCACCATTGCCAGGGGTGCGGTCGTGGAAAGGCAACCAATGAATCTCAGCATAGTAATAGAGGAGTATCTTCATTCACCGGAATTCAAAGAGATCAAATCCTGTTTCCCCTCTATCACCTGTACGACCGTTGCCGCTCCGGATCTGAAAAATATTCTCTGTTCCCCGGTCCATATTAAAAAATGTGTCATGAATCTTTTAACCAACGGGTTTGAGGCGATAGCTGCTGAGGGAACAGTCTCCCTGGAAACGAAGAACATAACTTTCGACGAATCGAAAAACAATCCTTCTCCGGGTCCCGGGGACTGGGTCACCCTGTGCGTATCCGATACCGGACCTGGTATTTCTCCGGAGGATATGGAACATATCTTTGAACCCTTTTATTCCAAAAAAGTTATGGGAAGAAGCGGAACCGGTCTGGGCCTTGCGATAGTCTGGAATACGGTCCATGATCATGGTGGCAGCATCCGGGTTAACAGCAGCAGCAAGGGAACCTCTTTTATGCTGTTCTTTCCGGTAACCGACCAGACGGAATCTACCCAGCCTGAGCAACTTGCCAATTCCCGGCTAAAGGGAAACGGTGAACGCATCCTTGTTGTTGACGATGAAGCCCAGCAGAGAGAAATAGCAACCAAAATGCTGACCTCGATGGAATATAGCGTTGACAGCGTCGATTCGGGAGAAGAGGCGGTACGGTTTCTACGCAACAACCGAATCGATCTCCTTGTTCTGGACATGATCATGACCCCGGGGATGAGCGGTCTTGAGGCCTATAAAGAAATCCTCAGAATCCGGCCAGGGCAAAAGGCGATTATCGTCAGCGGCTTTTCCGAAAACGAGGAGGTCATGGAAGTCATGCAACTTGGCGCAACATGCTTTATACGCAAACCGTACACCTATGCCCGGCTCGGCACCGCCGTCAAGCAGGAACTTCACAGTTTGCGAGAAGTGCTCCCTGCGCAGCCGGCACCCGGATCTTCCTCTTGAACGAACAGCAATCCGCCTGCCTTGCAGGGAATACAAAAGGCAGAGAGAAAAAAATCCCCCATGCTCTCCGGATTCTACTTGATGAAAAGCTGGTTTTTCGGCTGCCGCAATGATCGGCCGGGTTGAATTCATCCCGCAATTCCGGTCGCGTTGCCTTGACAGTGCTCGCTTCCGGCAGGTATACTCACAGACATATACAGTCTTTTTTTCGTTTTGCCGGCCCTCACAAGGCAGGCCGCACATTTACCGGGAACAGGTCCATGCAGAAACTCCGTTATCCCCTAGTATTGTCCCTTATCTTTTTTCTCGTTGCCCTGGCCGCCCAGGTCCAAGCCGGCCAGAAGGCAGCGGATTCACCTAACCTGCAACAGGACCGCTACCTGCGGATGGCCGACAACTTTTTCATTATTTACGACCCTTCCACCTCCATGGACGTGCCATATAAACAAAGCGGCCTGACCCGGCTGGAAATGGAAAAAAAGATTATCCGGGAAAGCAACCAGTCCCTGCCCGAACTCGGCTGGCAGGCCGGACTGTATCCGCATTGGAAAGGCGGGCTGTGGCTGAACGGTTCGCCGCACGCCTTCAAGCCCTACTATC
>CAZPXI010000265.1:0-3971 GCA_964590715.1 uncultured Desulfobulbus sp. | reverse complement strand
TGGTGCTCCCGGGCAGATTCGAACTGCCGGCACCAGGATTAGGAATCCTGTGCTCTATCCTACTGAGCTACGGGAGCAACGATGAAATGCTTTTTAAATTGCGCCGGTGATCATACCCTAATTCCGGGCAAGCGCAATATTTTTTTTACGATTGCCTTACAGACTCTGACCATCATCAAGTTTCAACACGTCCGAGCCTGAATAATCCGGCTGCACTATACAGTTGCGCCCTATGATCATTCCCGGAGTCAGTTGAGCTTTCTTGCCGACCAGGGTGATGCCTGTATAGAGATGTTTGGGAAAGGCTTGATTGGCCTGCTCCAGATTCTTTCCATGACCGACAACGGCTCCGACGCCGACATGGACACTCTTATCAAAAATGCAGAGATCAACCACTGCCCCCTCATCAACAACACAGTCTTCAAAGAGGACCGAATCGCGGACCACAGCCCCTTTTTTCACCTGGACTCCGGGCGAGAGAACAGAGTTGATCACAGTCCCTTCAATACACGAACCTGCCGAGACCATGGAAGACTGCACCGAACAACCGGAAAGAAAACGGGCCGGTGCGCGATCCATGGGCCGTCCGTCCGCTTCAGTATTGGGCCGTATCCCCCATGCTTCCGGGGTTATGCCGGAACCGGGAAGAATAACATCCATGTTGGTCTGCCAGTAGGACTGAATAGTGCCGACATCCCGCCAGTAGCCATAAAAAGGATAGGCAAAAACTCTGTCTTCCTCAATGCCGCGAGGGATGATATGCATGCCGAAATCAATTTCCTGCTTATCCCTGGCCAGGACTCGGAGCAGGTATTCGGTATCAAAGACATAGATTCCCATGGAGGCAAGATTTGTCCGTGGAACCTCTGGTTTTTCCTCCCAGTCGATAATCCGATTTTCCGAGTCGACAATCCCGGCGCCGAACTGATGGATCTCGCTTTTGGGCACCACCATCATACCGATGGTGACATCGGCCTTTTTATGGCAGTGATAGGCAATCATGGCATCAAAATCCATCTGGTAGATATGATCGCCGGAGAGCAGAACCACCTGCTCTGATGGATTGGCCTGGATGAAATCAATATTCTGACGGATGGCATCCGCAGTCCCCTGGTACCAGTCCGAATCCTTTTCACCGGTTCGGGGCGGCAGGATTTTTATCCCCCGGGTCCGGCCGGTGAAATCCCAGGCTTCACCGGTTCCGACATGGCGCATCAGAGACAACGGTTTATATTGGGTCAGAACACCCACCCGGGTCAGATCGGAGTTCATGACATTGGACAGGGCAAAATCAATAATCCGGTACAGGCCGCCGAATGGAACCGCCGGTTTGGCCCGATGACCAACCAGAATATTCAGGCGACTGCCGATACCACCGGCAAGCAGGAGGACCAGTGCATCCTTGGGATCTCTCATCGCAGAACCTCCCTGTCGGCCAACGGCCGTCCGGGCCAGGATTCCTTTGCCAGCCTCGGATAGATCGTACAGCCGCTGCCGATAACCATCCCGTCGGGCACCTGGTTATTCCAGCCGATAACCGAAATGTTTCCCGCCGCCTCCACACCGGGCACGCCGACTCTGGAATCAGTGCCGAACATCGTATTGACATCGCTGACGACCTTAGAGAGTTTTACCCCGGCCTTGACCGTTGTGTTAAAGAAGAGAATAGAATCCTCGACCTCTGCACCGGCCTCTACCCGGACTCCTGGAAAAAGGATGGAGTTTTTAACCCGCCCCTCCACCGTACAGCCATTATAGGCCAGGGAGTTGTCAAGAACCCCCTGATTACCGACTATGAGCGGCTGGCAGTCGCGGATATCCCGATGTTCCAAATTTGTCCGCAGGCCCCAGGCCTCCATGTCTATTTTCGGCGCAGCCCCAAGCAGATCCATGGACGTCCGCCAGTATTCATCGACGGTGCGGGTGTAGCCCCAATAGCCCTTGAATTTATACCCGTGCACCTTGTAATTTTCACGCATCATCATCGGAATAATATCCCGGCCGAACTCGTAGGATCCCTGTGACTGCTCCTGGTTTACCGACAGCACCTCATAGAGGACCTGCGGCTTAAAACAGAGTACGGTCATCGAGGCCCAGCGGCCTTTGGGCGAGGCCGGTTTTTCTTCATAGGACAGCAACCGTCCGCCCTCCTCTCCCCCCTCTTCGATCTCGGCAATACCAAAACGGGATCCATCTTCAGGGGAGATCGGAATAAAAACAGCGGTCAGATCGGCATCCTGCTCGGTATGATAGTGGATCATCTGCCGATAATCCATTTGGTAAATATGATCACCGGAGAGGACAAGAATTTCACTGGGATCATGGTAACGGATAAAATCAACATTCTGGGAGACGGCATCGGCTGAACCGCGATACCAGTGCGGACTCTCGTAGTCCTTGAAGGGGGGCAGAATGGATATGCCCCGGTGCCGACCGATCATATCCCAGGCACTGCCGGTGCCGATATGATTGATCAACGAGTAGGAACGGTATTGGCTTAAGATAGCTATCCGTTCGATATGAGAGTGCATCAGGTTGGAAAGGGGAAAGTCAATTACCCGGCCAAAGCCGCCGAAGGGAACGGCGGACTTGGGTCGATAATGCGTGAGGACACCCAGTTCATCAACCCGGCCACCGGCCAGAATCATTGCCAGCGTCGAAGGCTTGAGCATAAGATACCTGTCTGATGAGATTGTATTGTGATTCCTCAGCCAAACAGCGTACCTGGACTTGTTGTCTCAAAGTACCCTGCGAGAGAGCCGGAATCCTTGAGCGGTGTGTTCCGGGGATGATGAGCATCCCGGCGTGGTATCCGCATGCCTGCAAAAAAATGCGGGAAGACTTCTCCGACCGGTCACACGGCCTGTATCAGGTTCACTGGGCATTCTATTGTATAACCCACTGATGGCGCAAGTTATTTCTCAAATGAAAAGCGGAGGGGAAAAACAAACCCGATCAGCGCATGTGCCGGGTAGCAAGACGCATCAGGGTGCTGGTGGTGAATTCCTGATTTTCGCGCAAGGGAAGATTTTTCAGCGGAACTTCAGCCCGGGCGGCCTCCTTATGCCCTCCTGCCGGACCAAATTCACCAAAGGTTTTCTGGGCCAGCTTACCGGCATTTTTACGGTAACCGTCACAGCGAAAGATGACAACAAGCTTTTCCCCATACACACCGGAGACGAGCACCCAGTCGAACTTGTCAACATGGTTAAGAAAATCAGCAATAATAACCAAAACATCCGGGGTGCCGACCCGGCCGAGATGGACATAGGCCCGCCCCTTGCTCGCCTTGACCTCGTTGAGGGCTATCTTGAAATATTTGAGCTCGGATCGGCGCAGCTCGGTCAGCTCAAATTTACGAACCAGATTGCGGTTGGCTATATCAAAAAGGTAGCGAAACGAGATGGAATCCGCCAGCTGCATGTTTTTCTTCTCAAAGTTCTGCGAATCCACCTTGATGCCATAAAAGAGAGCTGTTGCCAGGGCCACCGACGGCTTTATCCCGGCTGCCCGCAGATACTCGACCACCATGGAAGAAACCGCCCCGTATTCCGGCCGGATATCGATAAAGGTCGCGTCCCAGCCCTCGGTCACCGGATGATGATCGATGACCACATCAAAGCTCAGCTTTTCAAAACAAGTGTGGTGGGGCGGCTGTGAATCCAGCAGGATCCGTTTTGAAAAATCATTGACCGGCAGGGTGTGCAGCCGTTCAATGGGAATCTTCAAGCGCTCAACCATGGTCATATTGTTCAGCCTTCGGATCTCATTGGGGTATCCGATGGTCACGCTGCCGACCCGGTAGGAGAGCAACCGCTTGACCGCCATCGCACTGGCCAGGGCGTCAGGGTCGGCATTGATCACAATCAGGACCTCGTCGTCACGGTCAAACACCTCGTAAAACCCATTCAAACGGGTCTGAGCTGAATTTTTCCTGGCACTCCTGGTGACGGAATCGGCTATTTTTTCCA
>CAZPXI010000264.1:0-3975 GCA_964590715.1 uncultured Desulfobulbus sp. | reverse complement strand
CCCCGGCGGTACGTTCGGAATAGCAAAACTACCGTCTCCGGCAGCGCGGGCTGCATAGACGCCCCTGCCGGTACCGGCGGCTCCCAGGTTCAGGCCAACCCACGGGGTTGTGTGCGGGAAAGGCGCGCCGCTGTGGAATGCGCTATTGGGCGGCCGGGAAAGGTGCAGATTGACGACCTGACCAGAGATCGTTGCTCCACCTGTCAGGGCCGTGGCGTCAACGTATGGATTATTTGGACCTGCCGGAACAAAACCAATGGAAACATGGGGGCCCGGCGGTCCGAATTCTGCAAAAAACGGCGGCTCATTGGGTTTGACCCAGGCATCAATGACCCTTGTCCCTTCAATGGTTGAAGTCTGGATCCAGGTATCCGCCTGGGTATCGGGAGGAACGGCAATGATTCCGTATTTGCCCGGGGCAAGATTCTTGATGGTCAGCCTGCCGTCGGCTCCGGTTATCAACGGCTCAACTATCGGCGCTCCTGATCCGTCGGTGGCTACAATGGGAGAACCGTCGACATCAAGACAACCATACGAGCCCGTGCCCGGGTTCAGTCCATCCTGATCACAGGTCCGGATATAGGTGGTACCGAGCATGTTGCCGTAGGCATCAACCATTTGAGCACCCGCCGACATCCCGTAACGGCCTCCGGCCTCTTCCAGGACAATATTGAAACCTTCCAGACCGCGTTCGCCCGTATCCCAGGCATTATTGATCGGACTGAGGTCTTCATAGATATAGAGACTGATCTGTGCCGTCGGCAGGGGCAGGGCATTGACAAAAACGGTTGCGTTTCCATCACCGACAAGGGGAGCACCGCCGATGGAATACGTTCCTGCAGCTTTGGGCAGTACCGATACAAAATAGCGTTTGGCCGGATCCAGGTTAACCGGAAAATCCGTCTCATCGCCCTGAGCCACCACCGGCATGTAACTTGAATGAAAACGCAGCGCCAGCGGACTTGAAGCAGGGTCACCGGGCACAACATGATAGGTCGCGTCTTCTTCAATCACCCATCGATATTGCCCCAAGGTCCCCACGGTACCGTCTTTGGCCACGGTTTTTACCAAGAGCGAGGCTCCCATTGCATTGGCGGCAGCAAATATTATGGAGAGTGCAACACCAATGATCGCCTTTAAGAACCAGGAAAAAAGCCGAAAATCCCGCCAAAACGGATGAATATCTACTTTTAGTATTCCAGTCATCATCATGCTCCCTAGTGATTGTTCATAGTTGAACGAATTCGTGCATTTTGTTTATTACCGCAGCGACAGGAACCGTCCTCATGCAATATTTTAATTTCCGGCTTCTCGGAAAGAATGGTTTCAACCCCAAGGAGTACGGCAAATAGATTCGAATGCAGGTACGCATCCATGTCATGCCGGGTCCGCCATTGCTCAACAAGATAGAAAATATTTTTATCGTTTACATCTTGATATGTTGCGGCATCAAGACATCCTTTTCTCCGCCTTACCCGAGCTAAAATTCCATTCATCGTCTGGAGAATTTCTTTGCGTTTACCAGATTGGCCCTTCATTCTGATCGAAGAAATAATCATCCCGAACCCTTTGCTCTATTTAAGAAAATGCAGAAGTATCGTATAACTCTCCAATCAACTTTCATGCCACATGGTGGTACAAGCAAAAAATCGTCTCAAAAACTAGACAGGGTAGGAAATGCGGAGGATATGAAAAGGAGGAATACAACAGCTGGAGGCAGGAGTTTTTCGGTCACATACGACCAAATGGTGACATTTAACCAGCATGGCTGGTTTTACCGGGTCGATTTTTATTCGGAAGGGAACAGTACTGTAGAACTACAAAAGAAACAAAAAAAGAGAATCAGAAATGGGTGTTATGGCTTGGAAATACCTAATTTTTTCATTCTGGAACGCAGCGTGCTTCTGTCGAGTTGCAGAATTTCCGCCGCACTGCTCTTACCGCTGACTTTCCAGTTCGTTTCCTCAAGCACCTGGATAATGTAATCTCGTTCCATATCCTGCAGGGATTTAAAGGCAAAGTTCTCTTGTCCCTGCGGCGCCTTTAAGGCATCCGCCAGCTGCAGCTTCGGGCCGGCGGAATTGATCACGGCCCGTTCAACAATGTTTTCCAACTCTCTGATGTTACCGGGCCAGGGGTACTGCTGCAGGTGCGTCATGATCCGTGCCGGAATGGTGGTGATAGTTTTCCCCTGCTTACGGGCAAATCTGTCCATAAAAAACGTCGCCAGCTGGGGAATATCCTCAAGGCGGTCTCTCAGGGGCGGTGCGGTTATGGGAAAAACATTGAGCCGGTACCAGAGATCTTTACGAAACACATCATCACGGACATCCTGTTCCAGATCGCGATTGGTGGCGGCGATAACCCGAACATCGACCTTGATCGTCCGGGAGCTGCCGACCCTCTCAAATTCACCATCTTGAAGAACCCGTAAAAGTTTCACCTGAATCTCCGGCGGCAACTCACCTATTTCATCAAGAAAAATACTTGCCCTGTCGGCGACCTCAAATCGCCCTATCCGCCGGGCATGGGCACCGGTAAAGGCACCCCGCTCATGACCAAACAATTCGCTTTCAATGAGGTCTGCGGGCAGGGCGGCACAGTTGACCTTTATCAGGGGACGCCCTTTACGACGGCTGTTTTTGTGGATTGCTCTGGCAATCAGCTCCTTGCCGGTTCCCGTTTCCCCAAGGATGAGCACCGAGGTGTCGGTGGACGCGATCTGTTCGATCTTAAACAGGACATACTTCAGGGCATTGCTGCTGCCGATGATATTTCTATGATTACAGACCAGCTGGATCTCTTCACGGAGACAGGCACTCTCTGCTTCAAGCTGTTCTTTATATCGCCCGATGGCAATGAGAGCCGCCCGGAGTTCCTCTTCCGTTTTCTTGCGCTCGGTAATATCCCGATTACTGGATCGAAAGCCCAGCGCATCGTTGTTGTCATTGATTACCGGCTGGCAGGCATGTTCAACCCAGCGCACCTCACCATCCCGCCTGACAATTCGGAACTGAATCTCACGCAATCCGAGCTCCTGAATGCTGTCATAAAAATGCGTATCCCACATCTTTTTATCTTCTTCAACGATGATATCCCGAAACAGGTCCGGGTTTTCAATAAACTCCTCAGCAGCGTAACCGCTGATACGCTCACACGAAGGTGAAACATAGCGAAAAGTGCCGTCAAGATTGGTCCAGGCCTCCCAGTCATAGGTAAAATCAGCCACGGTACGGTACATGCATTCCAGCTCGCGCAGCCGCTCTTCCGCCTGCTTACGGTCGGTTATATCGCGAATCAGACCAAGGAAGCCGATCTTGTGGCCTTCCTTATCCTTGACCACCGAACCTACGGTATCAGAGGGGAACACCGTACCATCCTTCCGGCGGTATTCAACCTCATATGGCTGCAGTTGTTCCTCGACGCTGAGATTATACCTTATGCGCCCCTGTTCTTCAAAAGCCTCCCTGGACACATAAAAGATCTCCGTGGTCAGACCGAGCAGTTCTTCCTCGCTGTATCCGGAAATGACCTCCAGGGCGGGATTGACCATCATGATCCGCCGATACTGATCAACAAACACGGCCCCGTCGGGAATGGCATTGAAAATACACTTAAAACAGGCGGCGATATTCGAACACTCAGACATCTCCCGTAAAAATGCCTTGATCCTCGCTCCCGTATCTTTGTGAATTTTCTTCTCGTTCATTTCAGCTGGTTATGTACTATATCCCGTCCACAGAAAATCGGTATCCTGCAGATCAATTCAATCCTTCCTGTTGAGACAGTATCTCAAATCCGTAACAAAAAAAAGAGCTGGGCTAATCCTTACCATTTTTTTGCCGCTCGCCGCCCTAATTTCCCGGCCCGATTTCCAAAAAACAGCACGAAGAACGACCATTAAAAAAAAACAAGAAGAACAAAAAAGAAATAAAGTAGGTCTGCTTGAGCTACGCGAAAGCAGACAATAAACTG
>CAZPXI010000263.1:0-3980 GCA_964590715.1 uncultured Desulfobulbus sp. | reverse complement strand
GATAAAATGTTCATGGCTCTTGAGGGCCACCTGTTTTTAGGGTAACCTGAAAGATTAGGTTTTTTGTTCAGTGGTGTTGCTTGGCAACACGACGAAATCAGGTAAGCGAAGACTTCGAGTCGTCCGACTGGGTAAACATACCGTTTTTAAAGATGCCCTTCATCGTTTCTTCATCTTGCTGTAGTACCCCTCATTATATTCCAGCAAATACAATCAGAGATACCATAAAAAAATGAAAAAAAATAATCGTACTCTTGCCCCGGTAGAGGGAATACTTCAACTGCTCCAGGGTCGCTTCAGACCGTTGATGACGACGGCTGTACTCTATCTTGTTGTTTCTTTTGCTCTCCGTATCGTTCTCTGGGGATTTTTTGGCCGTCAATTTGAAGTGGCACCCAGCCAGCTGCCTGTTCTCCTTGTTTTAGGTGGACTCAATGATCTGATTGTTCTGCCGTCGATTCTTCTGCCACTTTCACTTATGCTGCTGCTTGCACCCTCATGGCAAAAAAAATCATCATTTCGCCGTCTGCTGACGCATCTACTCAGTGCAACGGTCATCTTTGCTCTGATCTATCTTGCCTTAACCCAATACTTCTTTTTTGATGAGTTTAACAGCCGTTTTAATCTTGTATCCGTTAATTATCTTATTTACCCTTATGAAGTTTTTGTTAATATATGGCAGACCTACCATGTACTCTGGTTTCTTCTGGGTACTGGAATTCTTACTCTTCTTGTCCAGGTATTTCTGGGTTCCTGGTTGGTGCGGCCACAGTTGCCGCATGCACGATTTACCAGTCGTCTGAAATTTACGGGGCTTCATATTGCTCTAGTCGTCCTGTTCCTTGCCGTTTTCTCAACAGATAGCCTGTCGCTATTCTCCAATCGGGTGGCCAACGAAATAGCCGCCAACGGGATCAGCAGTTTCTTTCGGGCTCTGCATACTAATGAACTGGATTACAATCTATATTATCGGACAATTGATCGTGCCAGGGCCTTTTCGATAATGCAGAAAGAGCTGTTCCCTGACGGACGGAAACCGGAGGTCTCTCTTCCGCCCATGAACCGCACGTTTCCAGGATATTCCAACGGCCTGGGAAAACTCAATATTGTTGTCATCGTCGAGGAGTCTTTCGGAGCGCAGTTTGTCGGTACCTATGGAGATACCAGAGGCCTGACGCCTTCATTTGATCGACTCTCCAGCAGGGGTATTCTTTTTGCCAATGCCTATGCCAGTGGAACACGAACGATACGGGGGCTCTCGGCCATTGTTACTTCAATGCCACCCATTCCCAGTGAAGGCATTATGAAAAGACCCGGCAGCGAAAATATGGCAAACTGGGGAGGTGTTCTGCAGCGCCAGGGATATTCGACAAGTTTTCTTTATGGCGGCCACGGTATTTTTGACAACATGAATCATTTTTTCTCAAACAATGGTTTTGTTACCAATGATCTTGCTGAAATCAAAGATATAACACATCGTAATATCTGGGGGGCCTGTGATGAAGATCTCTTTCGATATGCAATGACATATTTTAAAAAGGAATCAGCAGACGGAAAACCATTTTTTTCCATAATCATGACAACCTCCAATCATCAGCCCTATACCTTTCCGGAAACCATCCCCTCTATTCCCACCTCCGGAGGCGGCCGGCTTGCCGGTATTCGTTATGCTGACTATGCCCTTGGTCAATTCATTGATCAGGCCGAGAAGACGCCCTGGGGGAAAAACACCCTGTTTGTCATTGTCGCTGATCATGATGCCAGGGTGTACGGCAGTGAACTGATCCCAATGCGCCATTACCGGATCCCGTTTCTTCTTCTGGCTCCGGGGCGTCTGCAGCCGCAGGTGGTACAGACCCGGGTTGGACAGATTGATATCGCGCCAACGGTCATGGGTCTTCTTGGCCTGTCCTTTACTGCGCCTTTCTACGGACAGGATGTCCTGCACTGGCCTGCAGACAGAGAGCGGCCGATCCTGGTCAATCATGGCCGTGATGTCGGCCTTCTCTACGGAAAAGAACTTGCAGTGCTGGGATTGCATAAATCAGCAGTGGTTTTTGACTATGCTGCAGACAGTCATGACCTTCACCCGGCCGAAAATGATTCTGCGGTGATTGATCTTGCCACAGCGTATTATCAAACCGCCTTTGATCTTTTTAAATCCCATCAATACCTGTTGCCGCCTCTTTCAGCCCCAGTGCAGCCATAGGGCTCGCTCATAAATAACTTCGCATTCTGAGGCGCACTCTGAACATGTAGAAAAGCGATCTTCAATTATGCAATCCTCGACATAGCCCTGCTACGCCTGCGGTTGCAAGCAATCAGATCACTTCTCTACATGGCCACATTACACCTCATCTCCTACTAAGGTATTTTTGAGCGAGCCCATAGTTCTCTTATTCACCCTTTTCGACCTGGGATTGAGTATCCTGAGAACGGGGTTTCAAGATAAGGGCTGAAGATTTTTCTTCGATTTGTTAGGTTGAGACATTTTTCAAAACATCGTCTTTTTGTCTCACCGTTTGATCCTGTTACAGGGTCAAAGTGATATATTTTGACCGGGTTGAAGTTCGGTTAATAGATTATTTTTTTCAAGGAAAAACACCAATGACTTTATTGCAGGCCGTTATTCTCGGCATTGTCCAGGGGTTGACGGAATTTATCCCTGTTTCCAGTTCCGGACACCTGGTGCTGGTCCCACATATTTTGGGCTGGGAATTCGACCAGTCACAGGCATTTATCTTTGATGTTCTGGTCCAATGGGGAACCCTGTTCGCCGTTTTTGTCTATTTCAGGCGGGATCTTGTTGACATTGCATCAGCCTTCTGCAAAAGTCTGATTTCAGGAAAACCCTTTGCCTCGGAAGAAGCTCGTATGGGCTGGTATCTGATTATTGCGACCATTCCGGCGGTGGTTGTCGGCCTGCTCTGTAAGGATTTGATTGAAACTGCATTTTCAAACCCAAGAACCACCGGATTTTTTCTTCTTTTCACTGCAGTTCTTCTTGTTATCGCTGAAATCGTCGGCAAGCGAAAGCGAACCATGGAACAGATTACCTGGTTTGATGCCCTGTGGATCGGCTGTTCCCAGGTGCTTGCCCTGCTGCCTGGTGTTTCCCGTTCCGGAGCAACCATTGCCGGCGGCATGACCAGAAATCTGAACCGTTCCTCGGCGGCACGGTTTTCTTTTTTAATGTCGGTTCCGGTTATGCTCGGAGCAGGGGTGCTTGCCTTTAAGGATCTTTTTGCCCTTCAGACAATGGACAACCTGCTCGTGCCGTTATTGGTTGGTTTCCTGGCCGCCCTGATTTCCGGATATGTCGCCATTCGCTGGCTGATTGCATATTTGAGCAAGCACTCGCTGTATGTCTTTGCCGGTTACTGCCTGGTCGTCGGGCTTCTGATTATAATTACAGGGTGATAGATCGGAAGAGATAGTCATTTTGCCGGAATGCTTGCCGGAACACGATTATCTAATCGTTTTTCGTCATGAATTTCGGATGCTCTTTCGGGAGGATGGATAAGAGTGAAAATGAAAATCGGTTTTCTGCCCCGAACCGTCATCGTTCTTGGTTTGGTGTCATTTCTTAATGACACCGCCAGCGAGATGATTACACCGCTGCTGCCGATTTTCCTGACCGCCACCCTTGGGGCCGGGCCTGCCGTTGTCGGTCTGGTTGAAGGTGTGGCCGAGGCAACGGCCAGCCTGCTTAAACTTGTTTCCGGCCGCATTGCGGATAAGGGCGGCAAGCATAAGGGATTGGTTATCGGCGGCTATTCAGTTTCCAATCTGGCCCGTCCACTGATCGGGCTGGCCTATGGCTGGGGCTGGGTATTGGTCCTGCGTTTTTTGGATCGAGTGGGCAAGGGGGTGCGCACCTCTCCCCGGGACGCACTGATCGCCGCCTCCATAGAAAGCGGCCGACTGGGCAGGGCCTTTGGCTTTCACCGGGCGCTGGATAATGCCGGGGCCATGCTGGG
>CAZPXI010000262.1:0-3982 GCA_964590715.1 uncultured Desulfobulbus sp. | reverse complement strand
CCCTGATCCGGCCCAGATCAGTGGTAGTCAGATGGTTCTCAAGGATGGCATCTATCATCTGGCCACCGGCGATCTGGTTTCCTGGTGGCCCTTTCTCTGCCTGAGCGTTGCTGTGTACGGGCTTTTGCCGCGAGTCTGCCTGCTGACGGCCGGATGGTTGACCAACCGTTCCCTGCTTCGAAAGCTGGACTTTACCACTGCCGACCAGAGTCGGTTGCTTCACCGGATGCTGACCCCCCGTCTTTCAACCGAATCCAACCAGGAAAGCAGGCCTGAGCTGAAAGAGGATGAGGATGAGCCTCTGGAGGAGAGGATCGATCCACAGGTTGATGGTCTCGTTCTGGCCCTGATTCCCGATGAACTCTTTGATGACTGTTCACAGTCGCAGTTGGCGCAACTGATCCGGGACCGGCTCGGTCAGCGGATTGAACGCTGTCTACGCATCAATCAGGAGGAGGATGATCGGATCTTCCAGGAACCGGGACTGCAAAATCTCACCGGAGCCGATTCGCTGTTGCTGCTTCAGGAAGCCTGGCAGCCGCCCATAGAGGAGTTCTTCTTTTTTCTGCGCAGGCTTCGCGAACTGGTGGGGGACAAGGTTCTATTCAGTATCGTCTTTATCGGAAAACCCAATCCCGAGACCATCTTTACAGCAGTCGCCGACCAGGATTACCGTATCTGGCGCAAGAAAATAGATACGCTGGGGGATCCGTATCTGCAATGTATTCGATTGGTGAGGTCATGACGGCAGCGGTTCCTGAATTTGCAGTGGTTGGTCATCCTAATGAGGGCAAATCTTCCGTTCTCTCGACCCTGGCTGAGGATGACAGTGTCCGGATCAGTCCGATTCCCGGCGAGACCAGGGAATGCCGTCGTTTTCCGGTCATAATAGACGGCCGGGAGGTGATTGCCTTTGTTGACACTCCCGGCTTTCAAAACCCCCGCCGAACTCTGCAGTGGATGCAGAACTACCAGGGGCCGGATGAACGCCTGCTGGTCGATTTTATCGCCGCCCATGAAGACGATGCCGCCTTTCATGATGATTGTCGGCTTTTAAAACCCCTCATTGACGGGGCCGGGATTATTTTTGTCGTGGACGGCTCACGCCCGGTTCGCAACATGGATAAGGCTGAAATGGAGATTCTCCGCCTCACCGGCCGTCCCCGAATGGCTATCCTCAACTGCAAGGAGGATGCGTCCGGTTTTCTTAGCCGGTGGCAGCAAGAATTTCGCAAGCATTTCAACTCGATTCGGGTGTTCAACTCGGTCCAGGCCACTTATGCCGAACGTATCGCCCTGCTTGAAAGCCTGAAGGGGATAGATCAAACCATCGAGGGCGTGCTGGAGCTGGTCATCCGCGCCTTTAAAGCGGACTGGGCCGCCCGGACCCGTCAGAGTGCGGGCCTGATAACGGCACTGCTGGAAGATGTGCTCTCCTATCGGAAAACTGTTGCTTTGAGGGAAGGAGGAGATGAAGAGGAGCTGCAGGAGAAAATGCGGGCGGCTTTCACCCGGTTTGTCGGCAAACGGGAGCGGGTCACCCATCGCCGGATACGCAATCTGTTCAAACATAATATCTTTACACCGGCGCTTCCGGACCAGTCCATCCTGCGCCAGGACCTGTTCAGCGAAAAAACCTGGCAGTTCCTCGGCCTGGATAAAAGACAGCTGATTCTGACCGGCGGTCTTGGCGGAGCCGCCTTGGGAGCCGGACTTGATCTGGCCGCGGCAGGCATTACCTTTGGCGTGTTTTCCGCCATAGGGGGCCTGCTGGGTGCGGCCGGTACGGCATTGAAGGGCAGGGAACTGCTGTCCGGTGTCCGCCTGCTCGGCATGAAACTGGATCAGCAGCAACTCAAATTCGGGCCGGTCAACAACATCCAGCTCATGTATATACTGCTCGACCGGGCGCTGCTCTTTTACAGTCTGGTGATCAATTGGGCCCACGGACGCCGCGACTATCTGCAGCCTGTTGACCGGGAAACGATTACAGCCGATAAGCAGGGCTTCACTGCGTCCTGGAGCCGTAGCGAGCAGAAAGTTTGTGAACGCTTTTTCCAGGCCATGACCACCGGGGCGGATACCGAAGATACAGCCGACCGCAGCAAGGCCTTGCACCGGCTCCTGGTTGAAAAACTGACTGCTCTGTCACGGGGATAGCTGTTGGCCCTCAATGGGCAGAATGTGGTGGCCACCGCCCATCAAAAAAGCATGGCGCATGAATATTGATGGGCGGTGCCCATCCTACGGAAATGGAATGTAAGGTTGGGGTGAGGGATCAATATGCGAGCCTGCGAGACATCAAGACCTAACAATTCCTGGATGTACCGAAGCTGTCTATTCCCTGCCGACATTATCGGGAAATGTTATCTTCTCTCCCGCGCCCCAATCCAGCCGAGAAAATCCGTTACTTCTTTGTATCAGCCAGGGCTTCATAAATGGTGTATAAAAATCGTGTGCGTTGTATTGGTTTCTGAATGACACTGCGGATACCGATGTCCAGGGCCTGTTTTCGACTGAGGTCGGCGCTGTATCCGGTGCAGAGGATGATGGGCAGTTCCGGCTTGATTTCTAGTGCCGCCTGGGCAATCTCCGCACCGTCCATCTTCGGCATGGCCATGTCGGTGATCAAAAGTTCACAGTTGTCCGGGTTTTCCTGCAGGGCATCGAGAAGCTCCCGTCCCCTGGAAAAGGTGTACACGGTGTAGCCCGACTCTTCCAGGAAACTGCTCAGAATTTCCCGCACAGGTTTCTCGTCATCCACCAGCATTATCTTCTGGCCGTTCCCCCTGGGAAGGAGTTGATCCGAGCCTGCAGCCTGTTTGGCCTTCTGCTCAACCGCAGGCAGAAAAATTCGAAAGGTGGTGCCCTTGCCGGGTGCACTGGTGACCTCGATTCTTCCGTGGGAATTGCTGACGATGCCGTGCACCAGGGCCAGGCCGAGGCCGGTTCCCTTGCCATGGGCCTTGGTGGTAAAATACGGTTCAAAAATTTTCGACCGGGTCTCTTCATCCATGCCGCAGCCGGTATCGGTGATTTCCAGAACAACGAGATTCTCCGGCTCCGTGGTGTCTTTGGTTACCTGCGCCCGTTTGTCCAATTTCTGGTCATACAACCGGATAGTCAAGCTGCCGCCGGTATTTTCCATGGCATGGAAACTGTTGGTGCAGAGATTCATCACCAGCTGGTGGATCTGGGTCGGGTCGGCAATGACCACGGCCCGGCTTTGGATATCCTGGGTAATCTCTATGGTTGCGGGAATGGACGAACGTAATAGTTTACAGACTTCCTTAACGATAATCGCCAGCGGAAACGGTTTCTTCTGATGATCCGCCTTACGGCTGAAGGTGAGGATCTGCTGGACCAGATCCCGGGCTCTGCGGGCACCGGCCAGGGCGTTTGCAAGATGCTCGCGCAGTTTGTCGTCGTTTTTGGCCTGCATCTCGGCCAGTTCGATATAGCCGAAAATGGCAGAGAGAATATTGTTGAAATCATGGGCAATCCCTCCGGCCAGCGTACCTATGGCTTCCATTTTTTGGGCCTGACGCAATTCGGCCTCCATCTGCTGCTGTCTGGAAATATCCGAAACCAGGCCTTCAATATATACGGGTGCATTTTTTTCATTGCGAACAAAGCGGGCAGTCATGGCAATGGTCAGGGCATGGCCGTCTCTGTGCCGCATCTCTATGGGCAGGTTGGTGACAAAACCCTCTGTTTCCAGTGCCAGGATTAGCTGCTTTCGGGCACGGGGATGGAGATAGAGTTGTTGGGCCGTGTCCGTGCAGGTGTGTATGAGCTCCTCCGGTGAAGCGTAGCCGAAAATTTTGGCCATGGCTGGATTAGCCGTCAGGAAAGAACCTTGCAGGCTCTCCTGAAAAATGCCTTCCATTGCACCTTCAAAGATGGAGCGATACCTCTTCTCTGAGTCTTCCAACTGTTTTTTCTGTTCGGCGATCCGATGGGCCATTGTGTTGACTTCATC
>CAZPXI010000261.1:0-3983 GCA_964590715.1 uncultured Desulfobulbus sp. | reverse complement strand
GCCAGGCAGGACGGCAGCTTCAGATCCTCCGGGTTTTGACAGCGTTTGAAGAACGGGCACTTGTGGCAGTCATGAATCTTTTCGGCATAGGTGCCCATGACCTTGCCATGGCACATGGTGCCGGCGATGGCCCAGCAGATCCTGCCGAAATAGGGATAGGCCGGGCAGCGGCGTGCCGGATCCGTTTCTATGCCACAACCTATACATTGCCAGCATTGCGTCTTGGAATCTTCTTCTTCCGGCTGGTAGGGGAAAAACAGGGTGAATGTGGTCCCACCTTCTTCTCTGGAATCAGCTTTGATAAATCCCCTGTGTTCTTCCATGATTTCATGGACTATTGTCAGGCCAAGTCCGGTGCCGACTCTTTTGGTCGAGTAAAAGGGCTCAAGAATCAGCTTCGATTGTTTTTTAGACATCCCCTTTCCGGTGTCCTGGATTGTGATGGAAACTCCTTCTATCTGGTTGAACTCAACGTTGTCGGTGGTGATTGTGAGAGTCCCCCCTTCGGGCATGGCATCCAGACTGTTACTGATCAGGTTGCCGACTGCCTGGCGGAGCTGTTCGGGATCAAGGTAGATCCGGTGGAGGCCCGGCCGGTAGTTTTCTATAATTTCGTAGGACTGGCCGTTGGAATACAGATCAATGAAATAGGCGGCCGCATCTCGGACAACAGGATTGAGATCTCCACGGGCCAAGCCTTTTTTTTCAGCCGTAAAGAGCAGGACGTCCCGAAGGATGGACTCCAGTCTGGCGACCTCTGTGACAATGGTCTCTGCATACTGTTTTTCCTTGGAATCATCAGGCAGGAGTTTCTGCAGCCTTCTGCTGAAACCGCCCAGCGACATGAGGGGATTTCTGATTTCATGGGCAACCGTTTCCGTCAGGCGCCCCAGAGCGGAGAGTTTTTCTCTCTCCACCAGCTTGGCCTGCATGGCCTTCAGGTTGTCAATGGACTCAGCAAGCTGCTTGTTCAGTTCTTCTATGTTTTTCTTATCTCCTTTTAATTTTCCATGAATAATTCCTGCAGGAAAACCAATGAGATAGAGGAAAACGATGCGGATGCCGATCTCGGTCCAGTGGACAGATTCCCAGTACGGCAGGAGGTTGATCAGGTAAAGACCGGCAGAGAGCGTTGCCACCATTAGTCCGAATATACGACCGAAGTAGAGGGTATGCAGGAGTACCAAAAGGTAATAACAGAGAAAAAAACTGTTGCGATATTCAGGCTCCAGGTGAACGAGGTGAAAGATAAAAAGCAGATCCAGCAGAAGGGAAATAATGTAAATATGGCGGATTTGATCCGGCTTGAAGAAAATCAGGATATATAAAAGCAGACTGTAGGAGGAGAAAACGGCCAGTGAAATAGAGTACTGGAAAGCAACTGCCTGACTGAGCGGGGCAAAAAGCAACCAGGTACTGCTTCCCAGTATAGTCCACAGGCGCAGGGCCAAAAAGAGTCTATCGGTGACGGAGAAGCCTTGCAGGACATCGTGAGTGTATTTTTTAAATGAAAAATGGGGCATGCCGACTCCATGAAACAAATATGTTCATATGGTTTCACTCTAAAACTACTGTGAAAGATTCCTTCTGTCAAAGTCTAAGCCGTGTTATTCAGCAGGAAAATACATGTTGTTGAATGAAACTATCTTTCGTAAAGTGGTGACATGACCACGTTGTGTGGCCCCTATCCCCCTTGAAGCTACCTTGAGTATAGAACTGCAACCAGGAGTAAATCCGGAATGCCTGAACAAGACCCTACCCTTCTTCTGTCGGAGCAGAACAACAGTATTGTGTATCTCACCCTGAATCGTCCGGAGGTGCTCAATGCCTTGAATAAACCATTACTTCTTGAAATACAAAAAGAGTTGGAGAGGATACGGGAAGATCGGGATATTCGTGCCGTTGTCTTTACCGGGGCCGGGGACAGGGCTTTTTCCGCCGGGGCTGATATCGAGTATTTGAATCAGGCCTCACCGCTGCAGGTCAGAGAGCTGGCCCGGCTTGCGGTCACCGTCACTCATCTTATCGAAAATTTGAACAAAGTCTCAATCGCCCTTATTAATGGTTTTGCCCTTGGGGGAGGACTTGAGCTGGCCGAAGCCTGTATGCTTCGAATTGCGGTCGATTCGGCAAGGTTCGGTCATCCGGAAGTCCTGTTAGGCGCTGTTGCCGGCTGGGGAGGCACCACACGGCTGCCCCGCCTGATTGGAAAGGGCCGGGCCGCGGAAATGCTGTTGACCGGAAAGACGATCGATGCCCGGGAGGCTCTTCAGTTTGGTCTGATCAATCGCGTGACGGAACCGGAGAAATTACAGCATGCAGGAAAAATGCTGCTTCGGGATATTTTTCGAAATGGACCTCTTGCCGTCAATATGACTTGGGATGCCCTGCACAGGGGCTTGGACCTGTCAATCGATGAATCGGCAAAATTAGGGGCGGATTATTTTGGCTTGATAGCCTCAACTGAGGATTTCAGAGCCGGAACTCAAGCCTTTCTGCAAAAGAAGAAGGCCGAGTTTTCCGGGGAATAAATCCAGGATCGCCGGTAGGGTAACCATCCCTGAGCCTGGGTGATATAACGAACTATGAAGAAATACCTGGAATCGTCATTCTACATCAACTGGAAGGATCCCGCAGTCAGGGCGTTGGCCCAATCCCTGTCTTCAAATGTATCTTCCGAGGAAGCGAGGGCCAAAAACTGTTTTGAGTGGGTGCGGGACAATATTCGGCACAGCGTTGATTTTCAATTGAATCCGGTCACCTGCAGGGCCTCCGATGTGTTGAAACACAAGACGGGCTACTGTTACGCCAAAAGCCATCTTCTTGCTGCCCTGCTGCGGGCAAACGGTCTCCCGGCAGGTCTCTGTTACCAGAGACTGAGCCGAGCCGATGCCGGCCCTCCCTATTCCCTCCACGGTCTCAATGCGGTTTTTTTAAAAAAATACGGCTGGTATCGCCTTGATGCCCGGGGCAATAAAAAAGATGTTGATGCCCGTTTTGATCCGCCCCATGAGCAGCTGGCTTTTGCAATACATTCAAAGCGTGAGGCTGATCTGCCTGAAATCCGGCCCGAGCCGATGCCGGCAGTGGTCGCCGTTTTGGAGCGATATGCAACTTGGGACGAGGTCTATGAACATCTCCCGGATATCGAGCTGATTTCGCCATAACCCATTCAATTCAAAAGGTATCCATTGGAGGTCAATGCCATTCCCACCTCAAGTTGCCGGTGTTCACATCCGCTTGGTCCTGACCATGTTTTTCTGGGGTGGAACTTTTGTTGCCGGACGAGTACTGGCCGAGGAGCTTCACCCATTGACGGCCGCTTCTCTTCGCTTCATTCTGGCCTCGACCATGCTGTTGACGACGCTGAAGATCAGGTATGGAACACTTCCCCGGCTTGATAAAAAACAGTGGGGCCATGATCCTGCCGGCCCTGACCGGTGTCTTTTTCTATTTATTATAACTCCTTCTTTATTTCATCAATCGCAGACCTTCCTCTGTTCTCAGCTCCTCTGAGGACGCAAACAAACAGTAAACAACAACTCGATCGTCGGTGGAGAGGTTTTTTGAAATATTGCTGGTTAGTTACGAGGTGATAAAAAAATTGCATGAGAGTGTCGGTATTTTAGACGAGATTTCATTTGAAAGCGTTTTTTGTTTCGTTTACTGTAATATTCTCCTGATTCCGAAATGAGATGATGTCGTCAGCGCCTTCGATTTCTGCAGGAATAATATGGTAATTTAGCGAGTTTGAGTGGTGTCGGGCCTTGTGTTTTTTTATCATTCATCAAAATCCTTGCACGGATTGAGCGTTCCGGAGTTCTCTGGGAGGTAGGGGGAGCTTAAGGCCCACCGAATGGTTGATCTTTTTCAAGTATTGTATAGACCAGTTCTTCGTCAACAGGAGGGACATGAGATGTCGTCTTTCATCCTTGCCATCGACCAGGGAACCACGTCCAGTCGGGCAATTCTCTTTGATCGGG
>CAZPXI010000260.1:0-3985 GCA_964590715.1 uncultured Desulfobulbus sp. | reverse complement strand
GTGATCATTGCGGGGGGATTTGTTACAGGACAATTATGGGCCAAGAGAGCCCATGCGTCCATTGCAGGCCGAGTGATGTCGACCTGCAGGAAAACACCACGCATTCTCATTCGATCCAGGCCGATGGTCGAATCTTTGAAATTATTGCAACGCCGATTTTCAATACCGACGGCACTGTTTCAAGAATGGAAATATTTCGTGACATCACTGAACAGAAAAAACAGGAAGAACGAAGAGTACAATTCAGCCGCCAGGAAGAACAGCTCAAAAAACTTGACAGCCTCAAGACTATGGCCGGCGCCATTGCCCACCGCTTTAACAATGCCATGATGGGAGTTCAGGGAAATCTGGAATTCATGACGTTCAGATTTCCAGTTGACTCGGATGAGTATCGGATTGCTTCGCAGGCACTCCAGTCAGCAACAGGGGCATCTCAGATTGGTGCCATGATGCTGAGTTACGTTGGTCAACAACCGATACAGCTCAGAAAGACATCTTTTTTTAATCTTGTCACGGATGCTGTAAGGGCATCTAACCATCTCTTTTACCCTGAAATTACATTAAAATGTACGCCACCATCGCAACCGCTGTACTGTTCTGTTGATCAGCAGCAGATTCAGGAAGTGATAGAGAGTGTGCTCAGTAATGCTGTCGAATCCATGGACGGTGATACGGGGAGCATTGAAATTACTTTTGGCTCGGCACATTTCACAGCCGATTCTTTCCCGGTATTTTTTCAGGATAATACGCTTAAAGACGGAATGTATATATTCTGTCGGATAAAGGATTCAGGACATGGAATCAGTCCGGAAGACCTGACGCAAATTTTTGAACCTTTTTATACCACCAGATTCATCGGCAGGGGCCTGGGCCTTGCTCTGACCGTAGGAATTATGAGAGCGCATCAGGGGGCTGTAACCGTTGAGAGCTCACCCAACAGTGGAACAACCGTCAAGGTACTGTTGCCGACTATATTTACAACCCCATCCGGGCCAATGCCTCATTCCGACGGTGTTGGGAGCGAACCTGCTCAGTTCTCCGGTCAAATCCTTCTTGCCGATGACGAAGAGATAGTTCGTGATATAGGCAAACATATGCTTGAGCTGCTTGGTTTTACAGTCCATACAGCTGTTAATGGCAAACAGGCTGTGGCAATGCTTTGCAAGCAAAAGACTGTGTTCCGTGCAGCCGTACTGGATATTTCAATGCCCGTGATGAATGGCATTGAAGCCATGAAGGCGATTAGAAGGGAAAATCCTGACCTTCCTGTTTTACTCAGTCGTGGGCACTTTAAAGACAATGCATACCTGAAAGAAGGGAAGGGCGATAATCCTGACGCTTTCTTGAGTAAACCATTTCGGATAGACGACATTCGAAACAGCCTGGAAAGGGTATTATCCTGATGCAACCCCGATGTTTTTTGAGAGGGTATTTGCGGCCCTTCATCGGATTTCCATTTGCTGCTTCCTAAGCTCAGTAGGGTGTCTGGCCGATATAGTTGCCGGGTGGATTGTAGTTGCAGACCCAGATCTGGCCTTTGTCGGTGCAGGTGGCCATCCCGCAGCCAATCTCTTTTGAATCCCTCCATATCATCTGGGTGTAATGGCCGCACACCGCCCCTTTCCGACATTTTTTTGTCTGTGCATTATAGTCCTTTTCTTCCTGGGCCCAGCTGTCTGCTACATGTCGGGCGCTGATGTTCTGGGTTTCACGTTTGCCGTTGGACCATCGCACCGCGCTTGCCCAATAGAGGTTTTCGCCATACCTGCCGGAGGGCTCATGACGCATCCGGCAGCCCGTTTTTGCAAGCCCAACCGCTCTGGCTCGGGCATATTCGGCCAGGGTATCGGACCAGGCCAGCGGGACTATACCCAGCTCACTGCGTATTGTGTTATGGGCCGCAGTCATGCCCTGCATTTTTCCTGGTTCTCCAGCTGTGACCCAGGTCGTACGACCCAGGCAGATGAAAAAAATTGATACTATCAGTATGGATTTCACGGCGAACCTTTTTGCGATGTTGGTTTGAAAGAGGGACATTCGGAGCGGGATAACCAATTAACCTTGGGCGAGTTTATCCAGTTCTTTGCCTGCCAGTCGGTAGATAACCCACTCATCCTGTGGTTGTGCGCCCAGGGATGCATAAAATTTTCTTGCAGGAGTGTTCCAGTCAAGAACACTCCATTCAAAACGTCCGCATCCTTTGGCAACAGCTGTCCCGGCCAGGTGTTTAAGCAGGGCCTTGCCGGCTCCTGAACCGCGGTATTCCGGTTCAATATAAAGATCTTCCAGGTAGAGGCCCGGCTTGCCAAGCCAGGTTGAATAATTAAAAAAATAGACTGCAAAGCCAATGGGCGTATCGTTTATGGAACAGATCAGCCCGTGGGCGGTTGCATCATCACCAAACAGCGATTCCCGAATGTCCGATTCCGAGGCCAGCACCTCATGCTCCGCTTTTTCGTAAATGGCGAGACTGGTGATAAAACCCAGGATGAGAGCGGCATCATCAGGGGTCGCTTCACGTATTTGAAGATCAGCCATGTTCGCCCCCTGTATTTGATTGTTCGTGCTTGTCGATGAGTCTGCAGAATCATTCTACATGTTCGTCCGTGGTCATAAAAGAGGTTACATGGCGGACAAAGATTTCTTTTTCTTTGAGCGTAACACCTTCAGGTAGTGTATAATCCGGCCACTGGTAAAACTCTGCTCCCGCCTCGTGCAGTCTGTCGGATAATTCTTTTGGCATGGTCACAAAAATCTTCAAGATGCCCGGGGTCCAGTCTGCCGGCCCGGTTTGAAATGGGAATGAGTCGACCACCGCCTGAAAAAAATTCGGGCGCTGTTGACTCATCCCGGAGGATATGGGCCTGGTGATGACAGAGAATGGATTCCCAGTGCCCCGGCAAGACAGGAAAGGGCGAGAGAATTGGCTGGTGTGCCGGTGGCAACAAAAAACACCTCAAGTTCACAGGAAAAAACATCTTTCAGTGCCCCGGCTGCCTCGGCACACCACTGATCATCACCATATCCATGGGTACAACCTGAATTGGCGGTCTCGATTATCTCAAGAATCTGCCTGGATGCTCCCACCTGGTTGTCACTGCCGAATTGCATGGGCTGTTTCTCCTTGGTTTTTTACGGCTAGAATAACGTGGCCATCTTTATCCCAGGTAAGTGCGGCCGAAAAATAAATTCGTATTTAAGAAGTGTTTCTAGCTGCAGCCACACAATAAATCAAATAAAAAAGAGCATCAGGCCCTGCTCGGGTCAACCGGGGTTTTAAAGAAATAATTGTCATTCTTTATTATTTGTATTGCAATGCCTGATTAATGCTGTATAATCTATTATTAGATAGAATAATATCCCGTCAGGTTGTCCTCGTTAACCTCGTTGTTTTCCAACATCGCTCGTTGCCGTCGAAGTTTATGCTGATTACGTAAACCGGAGAAACAGTCTGAAAATTGATATGGTAGGGGTTAGGTCGCTGTACGATAGAATCCTAACGCCTCAGGGGACAGTAGGTTATGAACTAAACGTTCATAGGCTGCGACCGGTAAAACAAAAGATGGGTGCCATACGTTCTTTTGTTATTCGGCATCCAGATCAGTGGATTTAAAGAAAAGCATTTTTGTCCGAGAAATACGGACATCCAGTCGAGGCGTCAGGTGATACCTCGGCTCTATACCAAAGTGGTTCTTAGAAAGAACCCAGCACAAAGGAGTTGTACAAAATGAGCGAAGGAACAGTAAAGTGGTTTAACGATTCAAAAGGTTTTGGTTTTATTGAGCAGGATGGCGGCAAGGATGTATTCGTACACCATTCCGCAATTCAAGCTCAGGGCTTCAAGTCCCTTGAGGAAGGAGCACGAGTAACCTTTGATGTCGTTGACGGCCCCAAAGGCCCTGCTGCTGAGAATGTCGTACAGCAGTAAGCACTGATATAGATCATTGCGAAGACCCCGCATTGTGCGGGGTCTTTTTTTTTGCAG
>CAZPXI010000259.1:0-3987 GCA_964590715.1 uncultured Desulfobulbus sp. | reverse complement strand
TGGGGCCAACGCAGAGCGGCAGGTATTCGACCATGGGCTTGGGCGAGATAACAACCCCGGCCGCATGGATGGATTTATGGCGGGATAACCCTTCCAGGGTCTGGGCCACGGTAAGGAGTTCGCGAATGTTGTCGTCCTTCATTGCCTCCTTGAGGCGGGGTTCCTTTTCGATGGCCTTTTTCAGGGTTATTTTCATTTCATCGGGAACCAGCTTGGCAATCCGGTCAACGGCTGGAAGCGGGACTTCCAGCACTCTGCCGACATCCCGGAGAACCGCTCGAGCCTTCATTGAACCATAGGCGACAATCTGGGCCACATGCCGATCGCCGCCATACCGTTTGCGGACATAATCGATTACTTCATCACGGCGTTCCTTGCAGAAGTCGACATCAAAGTCGGGCATGGACATCCGTTCAACATTAAGAAAGCGTTCAAAGATAAGTCCATAGGGCATGGGATCGATATCGGTAATCGCCATACAGAATGCGGCCAGACTGCCGGCCCCTGATCCACGGCCAGGCCCGACCGGAATTTTATGTTTTTTGGCCCAGACGATGAAATCGGCAACAATTAAAAAATAGGCCGGAAAACCCATCTCGTTGATAACTCCGATTTCCATGGTCAGCCGATCCCGATACTGTTTTTCCAGTTCCGGACTGACCTCCTGCAGTTGGCACAGGTGCTTGAGGCGGGTCTCGAGTCCATCCCAGCAGGCTTTTTCAAACAGGGTGTCAAGACTCTCTCCCTCGGGCACCGGGAAGATAGGGAAATGGCTTTCCCCAAACGACAGCTCCAGGTTGCACCGTTCGGCGACTTCCAGGGTGTTGGTCAATGCCTCGGGGCAGTAATTGAACTGTCGGGCCATCTCTTCAGGAGATTTGAAGTAGAGTTCATCGGTGGAAAAACGGAATCTTTTTGGATCATTAATGGTCTTACCGGTCTGAATCGAAAGCAGTACCTCGTGGGCGTATGATTCTTCACGATTAAGGTAATGACAGTCATTAGTGGCGACCAGTTTAATGTCGAGTTCACTGCCGAGTTCCATCAATCCTTCATTGACAACTTTTTGTTCGGTAATTCCGTTTTCCTGGATCTCAAAGTAGAGCCGATCTCCAAAAATTTTTTGCAGCTCCAATGCTTTTTTTCTGGCTCCATCACGGTCATTGTGACTGATGCGCCAGGGAATTTCGCCGTGCAGGCAGGCTGTCAATGCCAACAGCCCTTCCTGATGTTGTATTATTGCATCCTGGTCAATCCGTGGTTTGTAATAAAAACCTTCGGTCTGGGCGATAGTCGCCAGCTTCATCAGGTTGCGATAGCCGGTTTCATTCATGGCCAGGAGAACCATATGGAAGTTGTGACCGGCTGTTTTGTCGTGGATCAGGCGGCTGTACTGGGAGACGTAAAACTCACAGCCTATGATCGGTTTGATCCCGGCCTTCAACGCCTTTTCATAAAATTGAAGAGCGCCGTACATGGCTCCATGGTCGGTGACGGCCACCGCAGGCATATCAAATTCCTGACTGCGGCTGATGAGGTCGCCAAGACGAATTGCTCCATCAAGCATGGAGAACTGGGTATGAACGTGGAGATGTACAAAAGGTGCGGACATGGTGTTTAGCGGTTAGAGGTTAGGGATTTTTTTGGGGGGGCGAAATAGAAGGAAAAAGCCTCGTGAGTTTTACTGTCTTGTCAGGCCGCGCACGCTTTCGAGCAGTGCATCCGTCAAGTCAGCGCCTTTCAGGTCAGCACCGGTCAGGTCGGCACGGATGAGATTGGCCCCTTTGAGGTTTGCCCCGGCAAGATGCGCATTTTTCAGGTTTGCACCAGGCAGGTTTGCATATGAAAGGTTTGCCCCTTCAAGATTGGCGCCCTCAAGGTTGGCACGACGCAGGTTTGCCATCTTTAAATTCGCCCCGCGTAGATTTGCTCCAACAAGATTGGCTTGAACAAGATCAGCCTTTTTCAGATTGGTCTCTGCAAGGTTGCACCCGGGACAGTCCCGGGCCATCCACTTGACTGTTGAACGCAAGTTTTTTGTGTTGGCCGGTGCACGGTAGCCCGGTGAATCCTCAACCACGGATGGGCTTTCCTCTTCCGGGGCAGGGGATATTGTTTCGGGCCTCTTTTCATCTGGTTGTGGCTTCTCCTCTGCGTTTCTGATCGAACGGCGATAACTCTTTTTTGGGCCCTTGGTCACATGATAAATATTTTTAGGGTCACCGGCGTATTGCCTGGCTGAATACTGAAGCACACCACTTGTGTTGGCAAGGTGTATGCCGTTGCTTCCAGCGAGAACCTGAAAGCAGCGTAGGTCTCCATACCACCAGCTTGTCATCCGCAGGCAAAGTTCTCCATCTTCACTGACATCCCACTTGCCTTTGTCTTTATTGTTATAGATATCCCTGGCAAATAACTTGCCGGAGTGGTCAAAAAACATATAGGAGTCTTCTTCGAAAGATTGAAGAAACAGTGTATTGCCGTCAACGAGACTGAGGATATCTGCAGGCTTCATAAAGGTTGCGTCAGCAGCCTGTTCAAGTTTGTTCACATTGGTCGGTCCGCAACCGGCGAGGAGCAGAATGAAACAGAGAAGAGTTGGAATCGCTTTCATTGAGAGTTCCTGTACGGGAGTTTCGGCCATTAAAGAAGGTTGGCTTTTTTTAAGTTAAGGTTGCGGGGAAGGTTAACAGCCTTTCTTGGTACATTCCACCTGGGGCGGCTGATCCCAGCTCATAGCAATGCTCGATTTTTTTTTTGAGGAAGATCAATAGAGCGTAAAGCATGTTTTTCCTCAACAGGAAAAAAAGTCTGCAGCCTAATGGCTACCTGGAAAGCTCTTTTGAAAAAAGTGAAATAACGGCTAGTTACTTGGCATCGTGCGTGAAGTCAAATTTATTTTTATTCTACACTGTTCAAGCGTTTTGTACATCCATTTCTTCGGGCAAAGGGTAAAAAAATCCTAACGGAGCAGTACAATACCTGTCTGAAATAATGCGGAGTTGAGTTGGTGAAATTTTACAAATAGATGGGGCAGCATTGACAGATTATTATGTATTCAGGAATAAGCTAAATTGTAGGGTTATGGCTTCAAGCTCAAGATTGCCGAAGCAAATATCTTCTCATCGAATAGAATCTAAGTCATCACGCCGAAAGGAAATTTCTTGCCGCCAGGGTTTCTATTTTTTGGGTTCTTGAATTTATTCTGAACCAGAAGCTTGACCCTTTTAGCGGTTAGTACTTGTTCATCTATGTGACATTCAAATTCAACGGTTGCACCAATCTTCAAGAATTTACAGTTAACAAGGTCGGCCTTGCGCACCATTATGTCTGGACCACTTCCGTTTTCGAGAAATCCAGAGTCTTTATCACGAAACCATTTTTTAACTACCGTTTGCAAAAAAGTCACCTTTATTTAAATAAATGAAAATTAATGTACTCGATACAGAATGATATGTCATAAATGGACTCAGGAACCATCTATAGCTTTGGGTTGTACTCCCAAACCGACGCTTTCCAAGGGATATTTTTCTCTAATTAAATTCTGGTTAAGTCAGAATCATAGGAGATATATTGACTTACCACAATCAGGTATGAATAAAATAGTTCCGTCTCCAACTCTTAAAAAAGAAAGTCAAAAGCAGATGCGACCCCTTTTGTCACATTGATACCATCATGATAACAATTGCGCTGACAAGATGCAAGAAGTCGAGGTAACCTCGAAGAATTACGACTTAAGCCTGCCCTAAAAAAAATGACTCACCTGCCGGACACCCGATCAAATATTCTGGAAAGAAGCCAGTGGTGCATTAGCGATTTAAATACACCCAAGTGTTGGAGAAATAGGTAAGGTGTCCCCGAAATTTCTTCAGAAATAATCTTTAACCACGTCAGATCTCAAGACAATCACACCTACGATGATTTTCTTGAAGCTATCTGGATTAAAAAAATTACTCCTTCAAAAATTCAGCCAGTCCCTCACTGTCA
>CAZPXI010000258.1:0-4005 GCA_964590715.1 uncultured Desulfobulbus sp. | reverse complement strand
CCACTGATGTGGCCGATGTTATTCTGCCCGCCGCCATGTGGGTTGAACAGGAGGGTATGTACGGAAACTCCGAACGGCGGACCCAGCACTTTGATCGGATTGTTCCAGGCCCCGGTGAGACCATGTCCGATACCTGGCAGATTATCGAGGTCGCAAGAAGGCTTGGTTTTGAAAAGCAATTTCCATGGAGTGAGGATGAATACATCGGAAAAATATGGGAAGAGTACCGGCGATTCCATGCCGGTCCCAAACACAATATGGCTCCGTACACGCTGTTGAAAAAACGCTCCGGTGTGCAATGGCCCTTTGTCAACGGAAAAGAGACCAGATGGCGGTTCAACGCCAAGTATGATCCGGCCTGCAAACCGGGCAGTGACTTTGATTTCTACGGCAAGAAAGACGGCAAAGCATGGATCTGGGCCCGCCCTTACGAACCGGCTGCCGAGTCACCCGATGATGAGTATAATTTCTGGCTCAACACCGGTCGTGTCATTGAACACTGGCATACCGGTTCCATGACCCGCCGGGTACCGGTTCTGCACCGGGCCATGCCCGAATCCTATGTGGAGATTAATCCCGAAGATGCGATGAATCTCGGGGTGGTCAACGGCGAACTGGTCAAGATCATCTCCCGCCGTGGTTCGGTGACCATGAAGGCGTCGATCAATGGTCGCGGCGTACCGCCGCGCGGCATGGTTTTCGTGCCGTTTTTTGATGAGAGCTACAAGATCAATGAGGTTACTCTGGATGCTTTCTGCCCCATCTCCAAGCAGCCGGATTATAAAAAATGTGCGGTTCGCCTGGAGAAAGTATGATGAAAAAGGCAGAAAAGAGAATCGGCAGTGTGGTCGTCGGTGTCGCCGCAGTCTGCTTATCCTGGATATTCATTTCGATCCCGGTGCAGGCGGCTCCCGGTATTCCCCCGGATTTTGACTCCAAAGGAGAAAAGATCTTCCAGCGCTATGACCGGACTCCGCTGGCGGCAATGACCGGCACCGACGGCACCCGGACCCTGAATACCTTTTATGCTCGCCGTCAGTATCCGGGCTCACCACCGATAATCCCGCATGAGGTGGCCACGGCATTTTCCGGCGATACCGCCAAGTGTATTTCCTGCCATGAACGGGGCGGTTATGATGCGGAACTGGATGCCTATGCACCGGTAACTCCACACCCGGAAAATGAAAACTGTTTCCAGTGTCATGTGCCCATAAGAACCGAGAAGTTGTTTGTCGAAACGGATTGGGAATCCATTGATCCGCCCCGGCTTGGCCGGTCGATGCTGGGCGGTTCACCGCCTCCCGTTCCCCACAGCCTGCAGCTGCGGGAAGACTGTATTGCCTGCCATACCGGCCCCGGGGCAGTTGCTGAGATCAGAGTGGAGCATGGCTCGCGCGGCAACTGCCGTCAATGTCATGTTTCCCAGGTGACAACCGGGATTTTTAAACGAAACAACTAACCTGCATGTCTGGACCGGAATTTTCGAATACAGCCGCAACCAGATATGCGTAGACTTCGACCATGAAAATCGACCGGAATCGCGCGGTTCCGGGTCGCTTTTCATATAGAGTGGTACAACAGCTATGAGCACATTCTCTTATGTTGCCGGGTTGTTTCTTGGCGCACTGGCAACGGTAGTCATCATGAACCAGACGGCAACGGCATCCGGCTCACCGGGTTCGGAATCGGTTAAGGACAAGATCGAACATGCGACCGAGCCGTTTGACGGCATGAAGGTGACCACGGCGTACTCCCTGCCGGTCAAGACGGTTGAGTCCAATGAACAGTACCAGGGCGGCACCTTCAGAGTTCTGGCCCGCAAAGATCAGATCAGCCGTTTTCGCTGCAGTGTCTGCCACAACGACAAGCCGGTCAAGGTACAAAACGGCGCCCTCTTTACCCATGGCGACATTCAGTTGAACCATGGTCTGGGCAGGAACATGCTGACCTGCAACGAATGTCACTCCATAGAAAAGCGGGATTTCCTGGTCGATCAGGAAGGGCACAAGATTGATTTTGATCACAGCTACCAGTTATGCGGTAAATGTCATTTTCGCCAGAAGCGTGACTGGCTGGGCGGTGCCCACGGCAAGCGAGAGACGTACTGGGCCGGTGAACGGGTGGTGCGAAACTGTACCAGCTGCCACAACCCTCACTCCCCTGCCTTTCCAACCAAGATGCCGGCAACATACTCTCTGCCGTTGGATGAATAGGGGTGACCATGGATTCCAGGAACAAAAAAGAAGGTCGGATGCAGACACCAGAACAAGATGTGCCCGAGAAAAAAAGCTCCCGCCGTGATTTTATGAAGAAGATGTCCATTGCCGCGGCCGCAGGATCGGCAGGTCTGGTCGTCGGCGGTTGCAGCGGTACTTCGGTAAGTGAGAAGATGGGTCTTAAGTGGGAAGAGTATTTCAAAAAGCATTACCGCTTGATGACTCAGGAGGAAAAGGATGCCACCGTTACCCGGCTTGAACGGCTTGCCAAGCTTGAGCGGGGAATCAATGTGCAGATGTCCAACCAGGGCCCCCATGAACAGGTGCTCTTCGGCTATGCTTTTAATATTTCCCGCTGCAAGGGTTATATGGACTGTGTAGAGGCCTGCGTAAAGGAAAACAATCTGGATCGCAGGACCAAGACCCAGTACGTTCGTATCTTTGAGATGGATCCCGGTCAGCTCGACCCGACCGCCGGAGACGGCCAGTATCACCATGAAGTACCGGTGAAAAATAAATTTTACATGGGGGTGCAATGTTTCCATTGTGAGAATGCACCCTGCATTAAGGCCTGCCCGACTAAAGCCACCTGGCGTGAACCGGACGGCATTGTGGTGATTGATTACGACTGGTGTATCGGTTGCCGCTATTGTCTGGCCGCCTGCCCGTACTGGGGACGACGTTTCAACTGGGGCGATCCCGAAGTACCCAAAGATGAGATCAACCTGAACCAGCATTATCTCGGCAACCGTATGCGGATGAAAGGGGTTATGGAGAAATGTACCTTTTGTATCCAGCGAACCCGTAAAGGTAAACTGCCGGCCTGTGCCAACGCCTGCCCCACCGGTTCCAGGGTTTTCGGTAATCTGCTGGATCCAAACAGCGAAATCCGATTTGTCCTGAAAAACAAAAAAGTTTTCCGGTTTAAGGAAGACCTGGGTACTGAGCCTAAGTTCTGGTATTTCATGGATTAACGAACCTGGAATACGCAGGGTCAATACGAGAGAAGGAAACATAATGACAACCACCCCCAAGAAAGGATTTGCTGCTTTTATCTCGGACTGCATAGGCTGGGCCCTGACCGGCGGCATCGCCTATAAATTGTATCTGGCCACCCTGTTCGGCCTGATCGCTGCCGGCATGTATGCCTACTCTCAACAGTTTCAGCAGGGGCTGCGAATTACCGGTATGAGTGATATCGTCAGCTGGGGTCTGTATATCTCCAATTTCACTTTTTTTGTCGGCGTGGCTGCCGCCGCAGTCATGCTGATTTTGCCGGCTTATATTCTCAAGGACAAGGATCTGCACAAGGTTGTGATTATCGGCGAGGGCGTGGCTGTCGGGGCCCTGGTCATGTGCCTGCTGTTTATCAGTGTGGATATGGGCGGGCCGCTCAAGGTCTGGCATATGATTCCGGGCATCGGCCTGTTCAACTGGCCTTCATCCATCCTGACCTGGGACATGCTGGTCCTCAACGGCTATCTGGCCCTCAACAGTCTGGTGCCGCTCTATATCCTCTACTGCAACTATCATGGCCGTAACCCGGTGGGTTGGAAGTACAAACCTTTTGTCTTTCTTTCCATATTCTGGGCGATTTCCATCCATATGACCACCGCATTCCTGTACCAGGGGCTGCCGGCCCGGCCGTTCTGGAATAACCCCCTGCTCGGACCCCGTTTTCTGGCTTCGGCTTTTGCCGCCGGTCCGGCCGTCATCATGATGGTCCTGATCGTCATAAAAGAAAGCACCAGTTATCCAATCGATACAAATATTTTCAGGAAACTGAAAA
>CAZPXI010000257.1:0-4078 GCA_964590715.1 uncultured Desulfobulbus sp. | reverse complement strand
AATACACGTCTCTTGATTTTCGAACAAAACCGCTATGACCATTTTGGAGACAAAGGGTACACAGGATGCATAAGCCAATACAAACATGTTTGATGTGCTTGATTGCACTCTTCATTGCATCACCGGCACTCAGCCTGGACATTCAGCTCAAAAATCAGGCATTGGTCACGGAAAACTTTGTCCGCCTTGGAGATATCGCCGCAATTACCCCTGACGGCATTGAAGCAGAGCAGTGGGCCGACCGGCAGGTGACTCACTCCCCTGCCCCGGGTCAAAGCAAGGTTATTCAAACAGCCTCGCTTATTGCCTCTCTGCGGCACCTGAAAGGTTCAGGCAAAATCAAATGGAGCGGTGCTGAAAATATCACTGTCAGACGTCAGGGTATTGAGATCAGCCGAGAGGGGATCAAGCAGATTATAGCGGAATTTCTTCAACAAAACCTGGGAAACATCCCGGAGGTCGAGCTACGCTTCACCTCGATGCGGGCACCGGAAAAAATAATCCTTCCAACCGGGGATCTCAAGTACACCGTTACACCCTCGAAACCTGGTATCATCGGCAGCTCAAGCTTTTCCATAGTCTTTCAAGTCAATGGCAAAACCGTAAAAAACTGTACGGTACGGGGAAAACTTGAAGCCCTGGCAGAAGTTGTCACCGCCAGAGTCAATATGCGAAAAGGATGCATAATCACAGCCGACCAGCTCAATATAACCAGGATGGATATCGGCAGGATGAACAAACCCTACCTTGCAATCGACCAGGTTGTGGGCATGCAGGCAAAACGAACCATCCGGGCAGGGAAACCCATTGACAGCCATAACGTCGAGCTCCGACCTGTGATCAAAAAAGGAGAGCCGGTTAAGATCATCGCCAGCAAAGGATCGCTGCAGATTTCCACAAAGGGCATTGCAATCATGGATGGCCGACCGGGCGATTTTATCCGGGTCAAAAATCTCAATTCCAGCAAACTCATCTACTGCAAAGTGGATTCACCGGGGATTGTTTCCGTGGAGTTTTAACATGTTATATCAATCTCCTTTACAGTCAACGTGCCGGCCTAAATGTATATTCGTCTTCCTGGCGGCTTGTTTTGTATTGCTGTCGAACGGATGTGCAAACCGGAACACGGAAGTCATGCAGGTTCCGGAACCCCTGGAGTCACCAATCGTCGAACGAGCCCGGCCGATGTCACCAGGTGCTATCTGGACCGGTAATGAAGGTAATTGGATTGCCGACCTGCGCGCACACCAGGTCGGTGACATTGTAACGGTCATTATTCTTGAAAAGGCCAGTGCAACCAAAGAGGCCAGTACCGAGACCGGTCGAGACAGCGGGATCAAAGCGGGTCTCCCCACGTTCTTCGGACTTGAGAAGAAGGTGGTTGAAAATAATCCAAACCTGGACCCTGCCAACCTTATTGAAGCAAACATACAAAACAACTTCAAAGGATCGGGCAAGACCACCCGCAAAGAAGATCTGCTGGCAACACTAACTACGCAGGTTATCAAAGTATACCCCAACGGTAACATGAAAATTCGAGGAGGAAAGTCGGTGGTGGTCAACAATGAAAACCAGATTATCTACCTGACCGGCATTATACGGCCCTTTGATGTCAGTGCAGCAAATGAAGTGGATTCAAGCAAAATACTCAACGCCCAAATCACCTATACGGGCAAAGGCGTCATTTCAGACAAACAGCGCCCCGGCTGGCTCGGCCGTATCGTTGACCGGGTATGGCCATTTTAGAGGTCAGGGATCAGTGGTCATGGACCAGGAGATATATCGTGCACGATATGGTTTCAAGAACAGAGCCTAATTTATGAAAAATTCACACTTTTATTTCTCAGTACTCTGCACCGTTGTCCTGTTGCTTACGTGCAGTCAATCCCTGCACGCCACGCGGATAAAAGACATTGCCTCCATTGAGGGTGTTCGTGACAATCAGTTACTCGGGTATGGACTGGTCATGGGTCTTAACGGGACCGGTGACGATATCAAAAAGTCCGTTTTTACCAGGCAGGCGTTGATCAATCTGGTCCAGCGTTTGGGGATGTCAATCACACCAGACGTCTTTAACCGGATGAAGACCGATAATGTTGCGGCTGTAATGGTCACTGCCGACCTGCCTCCCTTTGCCCGACCAGGATCGAGAATTGATATTGTTGTTTCGACCATGGGAGATGCCACCAGCCTCTCCGGCGGTACCCTGCTGATGACACCGCTTAAAGGCCCTGATGGAAAGACATACGCCGTTGCCCAGGGGGCACTTGCCGTCGGTGCCATTTCATTTGGCGGCAAGTCGGCAAAAGTACAGAAAAATTTTCCAACTGCAGGCCGGCTGGCAAATGGGGCAATTGTAGAGCGCACGGTCGGCTGGGAGCTGCCGCCCACCGGCGATCTGCTCTTTGAGCTCGACGTACCCGACTTCACCACTGCGTCCCGGATGACCGAGGCGATTAACAGCCAATTCGGTGCCAATACCGCCCATTCTCCGGACAGTGGGACGGTTAAGGTTTTGATGCCGCTTGAGTACCGGGGCGATGTAGTCGGTTTTGTGGCTGACCTGGAAAATATTGAGATTGAAGCGGCAACTCCTGCCCGAATCGTGGTCAATGAACGTACTGGAACCATTGTCATGGGCCAGGATGTCCGCATCGCAACCGTTGCCATCTCCCACGGCAACCTGAATCTGATAATTTCCGAGACCATGATGGTCTCCCAGCCCAACCCTCTTGCGGCAGGCGAAACCGTTGTTACCCCGGAGACAAACATCGATGTTGTTGAAGAAGAGGGCAACCTTGTGGTCCTTGAGATGGGTGTCAGTATCGGTGAAATTGCCCGGGCACTCAACGCCATAGGTGCTACTCCAAGAGACCTTATCGCCATCTTCCAGGCCATTAAGGCAGCCGGTGCTCTGCATGCCGAGCTCCTGATCATATAAGCATCAGATGAAGGCATCTTGATTTCCCGCCCCATAACCCTAACCCCTGAGATACCATGTACCCCATCCAAGGAATCCAGTTACCCGCCCTTCAGGAATCGAGTCCGGCATCAACCAACACATTGTCGGACCGAGATGCCAAATCCCTGAAACGATCCTGCGAGCAATTTGAAGCTATTTTTATTCAATCCATGCTTAAAGCCATGCGTAAAACCATTCCTGATGGTGGCTTTTTTGAAAAAGACACTGCCCACGAAATCTATCAGGATATGTTTGATCTGGAAATCTCCAATGAAATGTCCAGTCGACAGAGTATGGGTCTTGCCGACCAGATGTACCGGCAAATGGAAAAATATTTAACCGGTTCTGAAAAAAAATAAAAAACCTGTAAAGTTTTTCTGCTTCCCGGTCGATAATCAAGGTAACCGGAAGAATACTTTCCGGCGATGCGGAGCAAGGATGCTTCGTAAATCCAGCAGGGAGGCCGGAAAATGGTAGAAAACATCAGCACCCGTCAACAAAAAGTACAATCACTGTACGCCCATAAAGGTTACGGAGCTGAAGCTGTAACAGTTTCAGCTAAGGCTGAAAACGACAAGACGTCCACCTCCATGGACAGGCTCACTCTTCAGGGAGAGTCCACAGTCGCCCTCACCTATTCCAGCTCAAAAACCTTAGCTGCGGACGAGGGCGGAAAATACGCCATGCTGCAGAGCCTGGTAGCCAACCTGCTGAAAGAACAAGGCATAGACTCTAAAATAGTCATTGGAGACAACAATGAGATTGATATTACCACCCTCACACCCGATGAGGCCCAAGCTCTTGTTGCCGACGACGGATACTTTGGTGTAAAACAGACCTCGGACCGGATTTTCCAGTTTGCCGTCGGCATTGCAGGAGGTGATCCATCCAGGATCGATGCTATTAAAGAAGGCGTAGATAAGGGATTTCAGGAAGCACTTGACGCCTTTGGCGGAACGCTGCCTGATATTTCCTACGATACCTACGATGCAGTAATGGAAAAGCTGGATAAATGGGTCGCAGAAGCCCAGGCAGCAGCTTGATTTTTCCTACAACAAGGTGGTCGTCATGACAGTCGAATTTTTTGGAGTACGTGGATTTGGTCAGATCGGGGGA
>CAZPXI010000256.1:0-4090 GCA_964590715.1 uncultured Desulfobulbus sp. | reverse complement strand
CTCTGCACCGTGATATGCAGCGCGGAGCGCTTGGAGATGCGTTACACCGCGGAAGCGGTGTAACGAGTAGAAGGGGGTGATTTTCTACAACGAAATTTAAACAAGATCCGGTTAGCCTCCCATATTCCGGTTGTTGTCCTGTATCTTTTCTCTTCGCTTGCGGCTGTTACGCCGAAACCAGAAGCCGGAACCGGACAGGATAACCCCGGCTCCGACAAGCAGGTATTTGGCTTCGGTGACATCCACACTGAGCAGGGACCAGCAGATTAGAAGAAGACCGGCGATAATCAAAAACCAGTCGGCAATGGTATTGATGACCAGGGAAATCTTCGATAAAATTTCATGTACTTTACCCATTCTATTTTCTCCACTTTAAGCCCGTTCCCTCTGGATCGGGTTACGTTTTTAACAGTCACCGCGACAACCAGGCACAAGGCTCGCCCTTTTTCCGGATGATTTTCCACTGTGCTTTGTGGTACAATGATTGTAAGATTACAGTACAATGAGGAGGAGAGCTATGAGTACGGAAAAAAAGACCTGTCAAGTCTGCGGGAAAAAAGCCGCATCCCTCACCGAATGCAAGAGTTGTGGTCGCAACTACTGCAGCAAATGCCAGAGCCCGTCCACAAAGCAGAATTTCTGTAAGGAATGCGTTGCCATGGAAGGAGTTGTTTCCAAGAGCTGAGCTTGCTTACCGCCCTGATTACGGCTTCAGCGTATTGCGGGCCTCTGTTCCACCCGGCCAGGGACGGAGGACAATTGTGGAAATTGAATTCTTTGGTGATCCGTCCACCAGCTTGTCGCTGTAGCTCAAATAGACAAGTGCGTTCCGCTTCCGATCATAAAAACGAACCACCTGCAACTTTTTAAAGAGCAGCGAGGTTGACTTCTTGAACACCCGACGCCCGTCCTGTTTGCCGGAGGCGACATGGGGCGGCAGGGTTATGGGACCGGTTTGCCTGCAGGCGATGGAGGCATCGGAGGTGTCTTCGGCCAGCCCCAGGGAACCGGAAATTCCGCCTGTTTTCGCCCGGCTGATATAACAGGTGGCCCCGGCAATATCCGGGTCGTCAAAGGCCTCGATCACGATTTTATCGTTGGCACCCACCATCTTGAAGGTAGTACTCACCCGCCCGATCTCCTCGGCCTGAACCCAGGCCGCCATCATACAACAGCAGCCCAGGGCAAGGATAATTCGAATGCTCTGCATGTTAATGTCCTCTGTAATACAGACAATTCCGGTTCAGGGCACTGAGCAGCGCCTTGATCGAGGCGATGATAATATCGGTATCCAGGCCCGCCCCCCACCAGCTTTCCTGTCGATCATTGATGATCTCAATATAGGCCACTGCCCGGGATGATGATCCTCTGGTCAGGGCGTGTTCGTGATAGGAATGGAGAGAAAATTTTAAGCCTGCATCTTTTTTCAGTCCATTGCAGAAGGCATCCAGCGGACCATTGCCGGTCTCCTTGACGGTGACCTCTTTACCGTCAACAATAAGGACGGCCTCAACATCGGCTGTCGACAACTCCTCTTTCTGATCAATATGCCGTTTCAACACGTTAAAGGATTGTAATTTATAACAGCCCTCATTAAGCAGGTATTCCTTCTCAAAGGTGTGCATAACAACCTCAAGAGGTAATTCGCCACCAGCCTTGTCAGTTTCTTCCTGGATAACTCTGCCAAAGCCTGCCTGCATCTCCCGGGGCAGTTTAAAACCGAACTCCTTATCCATGATATAGGCCGTCCCGCCTTTACCGGACTGGGAGTTGATCCGGATAATAGACTCATAACTCCGGCCCACATCACGTGGGTCAATGGGCAGATACGGAACCGCCCATATACCATCTTCATGCGTATCAACCTGATCCATCCCCTTGTTGATCGCATCCTGATGGGAACCGGAAAAGGCGGTATAGACCAGTTCACCGGCATAGGGATGCCTGGGGTGCACGGTCAGCCGGGTACAGCGCTGATAGACGTTGACCACCCGGTTGATATTTGAAAAGTCCAGGCCCGGATCAACTCCCTGGCTGAACATGTTCAAGGCCAGAGTCAAAAGATCCACATTGCCGGTGCGCTCACCGTTTCCGAACAGGGTTCCCTCCACCCGATCGGCCCCGGCCATCAGGGCCAGTTCAGTGGCAGCTATTGCAGAGCCGCGGTCATTATGGGCATGGAGGCTGATCAGGGCGCAGTCACGATTTTTCATGTGACGAATGAACCATTCAATCTGATCGGCATAGATATTGGGGGTGGCCATTTCCACCGTTGCCGGCAGGTTGATGATAACCGGCCGCTCCGGGGTCGGTTCCCAGACATCCATCACCGCCTCACATATTTCCAGGGCAAAATCGAGCTCGGTTCCGGTAAAGCTCTCCGGTGAGTACTCGTATCGTACATCAGTTTGGGTTCGAGCCGCCTCTTCCTTAATCAGCTTGGCTCCTTTGATCGCCAGATCAATGATCTCACGGCGGCCCATCCGGAAGACCACCTCCCGTTGCAGGGTGGAAGTGGAATTATAGAGATGGACAACCGCTTCCCGGGCACCGGCAAAAGAATCAAAGGTTTTCTTGATCAGATGTTCACGGGCCTGGGTCAGGGCCTGAATCACAACGCCATCGGGTATGAGATCGCGCTCAATCAGCAGGCGGGAAAAGTCGAACTCCACCTGGGATGCCGAAGGAAACCCCACTTCGATCTCCTTGAATCCAACCTCCACCAGCAGGTGGAACATATCCAGCTTTTCTTCCAGGTTCATGGGCTGAATGAGGGCCTGATTACCATCCCGCAGGTCGACACTGCACCAGGCAGGCGCCTTGGTGATTGCTTTATCGGGCCAGGTTCTGTCGGGCAGCTGAACCTGGGGATAGGGACGATATTTTTTCAATGCTTCCTTTTGCATAGCCGGACTCCAAAATAGAGAAAAAAAAAGCCACGGTTCAGATAAACCGTGGCTTCATGGATCGTTTTTTTAATCTGTTTCTTCAGAACAAACGCTTCCCATCTGCCACAGTTTTCCTGTGCAGTCCGTGTAGAGACAGTAATAGGGAGAGTGAAAGATATAAATTCATTGCGGTGAATCTCAGGTATTTGTTCTGTATTTGTTCAATAAAAATGACCTAATGTATCTGCTATAGTAAAACGCGCCCCTCTTTTGTCAAGATAGAAATTCAAACCTGTGGAAAAAACACATTTTTTGCCTAGACCAGACATCAAAAATACAAAAACAAAACCGTCATCCCGGACCCTGATTTTTACAATCTCAACGACTGTTTTTTTATTATCCCTTGACTCTGTAGTATAGTACAGAGATTAAAGTATAGACAAACAAGGAGATGATGTAATGAAAAGTCTGACCATCGGCAAAGTTGCAGGACAGGCAGGAGTGGGGATTGAAACAATTCGTTTCTATGAGCATCGCGAGCTGATAGAACCACCGCCGAGAAGCGCAGCAGGATACAGGCAGTATCCTGAAAACACCGTACAACGGTTGCGCTTTATCCGCCGGGCAAAGGAGCTTGGGTTCTCACTTAAAGAAATCAAAGAACTTCTGACGCTGCAGAGCAACCCGCAGACAACCTGTGCCGACATAAAACAGCAGGCTGAAATGAAACTGGCCGACATCCACCAGCGGATACGTGATCTTGAGAAAATGGGCAGCGCACTTGAGACCCTGGTTACCGCCTGCTCTGCCGATGCGACCTCGGCAGAATGCCCGATCCTGCAGGCCCTTGCAGAGGAGTAATCACACTCAAAAAAAAATGCCTAATAAACATCAAGATTGAACATCCCATAGGAGAAATGTAATGAACAAAATGATCTGTTATTGCCACAAGTTCACGGCAGCTGACCTGGAACAGGACGTAAAAGAGCATGGCCGCTCCACCATTATGGAACGGATAATTGCGGAGTCAAAGGCCGGGAACTGTAACTGCGCGACCAACAACCCCAAGGGACGCTGATGCCTGGTTGATGTTCGCCAGGTGGTGGACGCAGTGCTTTCAAAGTCTGGAAAAAAGAATACCAGCCTGCAGACCCTATAAAACAAATAGGGTTGAGCCGGGAGGAAGCCATGAACAATTTCAG
>CAZPXI010000255.1:0-4091 GCA_964590715.1 uncultured Desulfobulbus sp. | reverse complement strand
TAGCATACCCAGCCGAACAAGAAAGCCCTTTTTGGCGGGATTCAATCCGCCTGAAATTAGCACCCACAGGCGTGGCATCCAGGCCGGATAACGGCATAAAATCCGTCTTAAAAATGCTGCCGGGAATATCTCTTTCATAAATCCCTTCTCATGGACAAGAATAGCCAACTCCAGGTTTCTTAAATCAATCGATTCACTATCGATTCTTCTTACCCGGCCAACGAAATTCCAGTTTTCTTTGGATCGCTCCACCCGGTTTGATTTCGATACCTTTCAGAGTCTGTTTCAATTCCCGGTGACCAACCGGCCAGACGACGACATCATAAACACCTGCATTGAATTTTATGCTTTCAATGTCTCTTCTAGCAGTAATGTTTCCATCGGTGCTCTTATTGGTCTTCCATCTCGGATATACACTTTTGGCAATATTGCCATCGCTTCGTCCCGGACTGGAAATAGAGGCTTCCAGGCCAACCTCAGGACTAAAGCAATCGCCACGGCTACGGGCTCCAGCACCACTACCACCCCCCATAAGCGCGCCCAAGCGGTTAAAATTAATCGGGTTATGATATTCTGCACAGGCGATGAGATTGAATGGCTGGTGGGTCCAGCTTGCCATAATATTCAGCTCTCCCGGTTGAGCAATTTCGACCGTTTTTTCAACCGTTTCCCCTTCGCGAATAGCAGCCCTCTTTATCACGATATCTTTACCACCAACCGCATGCTCATGGATTTTGACATCATAGATGCCGACACGGAGTTTCACCGGTTGAACATAAGCAGGTGTGAGCGACACAGCGGGTTCTCCAGTATCTGAAAAAAACAGAGAGGCATCATAAAGAAAACCTCTTGTATGCGAGTGCCTGCCAATTTCAAAAGGAATCGGCCTGCCATCCATCAACAGGCTCAACTTCAAATAGCCAGTGCGCAATTTATCGAAATTCAGTGCGTGTTTTAGAGTACTTCCGGTCTTGATATCCACGTTGACAGTTTGAGTTTGCTTCGCCTCAGCACTCCATGCCTTAAGTCTATATTTGCCTGCCGGAATGCTGATATCAACCGGTGTTTTCAAGGTACCTTGAGCCGAAAAGTACTTAAAATTGTTATAAAAGCCGGATATATCCACTTTTATTCCTGTCATTTTTTTGCCATCAACAGACGTTGATAGCTGCATGCGTCCGGAGGGAATCGTAACTGTTTTTTCCAACCGCTTGCCTTTTTTGATCACGATGGGCAATGCATTCATCTGCATGTAAATCTTCAACGGCGATACCGGTTCGGCATGAACATAAAGATCGTATTTTCCAACAGGTAATGACACTTCAAATGGCGTTTGTTTCATCTGTCTTTTGCGCTCAGCAGACGGCATAATAAGCAAAGTTTGCTGTCTTGGACGAGTTGCCACTATCGCTGCTTTCACCGGTTTGCCGTCCATCAAAACCGTGAGCTGTAACAGACCCAACCCTTCCTTCTGGGTAGCATAATCCAGAGAGGTATCCAGTCGCGTGTAATTGTTCAACTCATTGGATTCCGCAATGTGTTTGAGCGGATCAGTGCTTATTTTCATGCCATAAATACCTGGCCGGTGCGGGAAAGAATCGGAACCAAACATGTGAAGAAGATACTTACCACCAGGCTGCAATACGGGAAGATCAAAGGCTAGCGCATTCCATTTCGCAATATAACTGGGCAAGCGCAGCCCTTTAGCACAGCTAACAGAGTGTTTGCTTTTAGGAGGAACTCTCGAACAAATAACAAAAACCCGGCTAGGTTTGGCCACCGCATTGCCAATATTCCTGACTTCAACGATGCCCTGACTGGCATTAATTACGACAGGCACCAAATCCGGCATCTTATCCTGTGCAACGGCTATAGAAACCGCACCAACCATGTAGCATATCATGGTGCAAACAATCGCCTTCAGCTTTTGTATCATTCTCATTTCCTAGAGTTGGGATCCAAATAATTTTTTCAACGCTGAGTTTCCGCCACAAAAGTAATCGTTTTCGTCACCGTATTCCCTTCTTTGATTTCGATGTCGAACGCCTTTTCCCTGCAGGACTTGCTCTTCCTGACGACAAGCCTGTATTTCCCGACAAGCAGAGACCTGTCCAGCGGCACACGCTCGCTGAAGCTAGCATTTTGTGCAAAATCGGATCGTTTGAGCTTCACTGTTGCGGCGACTGGCGAGCCATCCTTGTCCTGTGCCTTTACAAGCAGACGCCCCTGCCCGAAAGCAAAGACCTTATTCAGCGTTTGTCCTGTCTTGACAGTGATCAACTCCATCTGTTTGGGAAATGCACGATCACGATGATAGAAACGTTCCGGAGACAATACTCTCAGCCGGTATTACCCTGCAGGGAGATTCAGCAATATAGGTTCGGACAAATCATTATAGCCATTGCCTTTCGAATAATTCGGACTGCTCGTTGTTATCTTCTCCTCGTTCCCCTGAGCATCCACCGGAATAGCAGAGACTTCCGCTTTAGCCGGTTGCCCGCCAATCGTCACGGCCACCCGCACCGCACTGTCGTTGGTTTTGACCTTCCCCATCGGATGCGTCCGTTCATCCACACCGGGCACGCAAGAGATATCTTCGCCCCGTCTACCTCTAAACAAGGGATCTGAAGCCGTAGCGCCCATCCCGGATTTGCGGCGGCTGAAATATTCATCCTTGCAGACCTTGGGACAGCGTTTTGATTTACGCCAGCACAGATCGTACACCTGCTCGGTATTACTCTTATTCATCCCCTAGGATTCCCAACATTGTTCCAGTTCGTGCGAGCACTCCGCCTGCACTTTAATCGATGCGGAGGATGGAGACAGTGCGCCTATCGTACTACTGAGAAAGCCACTCAGAACATCACCGGGAGATAGACGAAGGGGAGGCTCAGCCTGAGCAAGTGAAATTCCTCCAAAAACAAAAATAATCATGCCTGCCAACGGCGGTATAACCCATGATATCCATCCAGATTTAATGTGTTTCATCCTCCCTTCCCTCATACCGTTGCATTCATCGAACAGGCCCCAAGTGCGCGCCTAGCCAGATCAAGCCTGCGCCCACTAGCAGAATACTAACAACAGCCAGCCAGAACAGAATCCGGTATATCGTCAACAGGCGGGAAAAATCTGCATGCTCGCGAATACCGGCCTCATGCCTACGCGCATAGCGTAACGTGACTATCGCCATCACCGGCGTAACAATCGAGAACGTCAGCCCGCTGAACATGCCAATCCATGAAAACATGTCCATATCCGCCGTAGTTTCCATGCCCGCAATCAGTCCTTCTGCAATCAGCCTCAGTACCAATCCAGCAACCAGTATGCCACCGAGCATACCTATCCGAACAAGAAAGCCCTTTTGGACAGTATTCAATACAGGCATAATAAATCCTATTAAGCGAATGCTCCACCGGCCAAAAGCCGGATGGCTCCCTCTCCCAGGATCTGGAGGAGGGCTGGGGAGAGGCTCCAAGAATCTGCCGCAAACCGATCCCCACTCATCCCAGCCTTCTCTCTCCCACAGGAAAGAACGCGCAAAATCAAACTTCCGCCTGAAGGCGGGGGATTTACTGATCCCCTATCGACGACGTTAAATTCCGGCAAAGCCTGCGAGGAAAAGTCAGCCGTAATATACTGGTATTATTTCGAGTATTCCCTTCCAGCATCGGTTTGCCAACCAAATCCGCTCTTCGCGGTCCATTAAGCTGTATGGGAAGGCTTACTGTCCGGCCACGCAACCATTGCATGGCTTTCGAGAGATCTGCGGCAGATGCCTGGCCGTTTGTTTTGCTATCATTCCAAAGACCTACTGCAAAAGAGCCGTGAGCCGTTTGACCTGCCTTTGGCATGTCACGATACCTTATGCCACCCGTCAACCTGAACCGCAGGCGCGTGCCAGGGACTCGGATGAGACGGGCAAGTGTAAGATTGCTGAGGGTAGTTGCCTCAGCCGCTGCATAAGTTGGATTACCGCCTCTATTTTCAATTTTCATCTTCCCATGGAAAAATCCCATGGCGATATGCCCACCCTGCACACTACAGGCAAAAGTATTGGGAGGCGTCAACTTCGTAATGAGAAAATCAGGCAA
>CAZPXI010000254.1:0-4092 GCA_964590715.1 uncultured Desulfobulbus sp. | reverse complement strand
GCAATCGTCGGCAGGTGACAGTGTCGCCGTCCCGGCGCCGGAAAGTGTAAAGGAGACGGTGGAGACTCCCGTCCTGCCACCTGCGCCTGCAGCAGAGGACACCGCTTCCGGCGTTGCTGATTTGCAGGCTCCTGATGAAAAGCCGCCCGTTGCTGAAAAAGAGGTCCAGGCGGAGAAGGAACAACCGGCATCGAGAAACGGGGAAGCGTTGTTTCAAGAACGTTTACGGGCCAGTGCCGGCTGGCTTGTCGGATCGTACCGGGGGCAGTATACCATCCAGCTGATGATGCTCTCTTCCCATCAGGCTGCGGAAAACGTGAAAAAGCTTTTTGTGCAGGACGAGTATTATTCCATAATTGACAAGCTGTATATCCTGCGCAAGAAAACAAACCCGCCGACCCTGTTTGTCTTTTACGGGACCTTTGCCTCCATGGATGACGCCCGGCAGGCCAGGAACCAGATGCCGATTTTCCTGCGCAAGCATCATCCCTATGCCCTGTCCATTGCCGACGCCCTGACAAAAACCGAAGATTAGGCGAACCCCACACAGGTATTCCATTTCCGGGCCTTGACGTCCCTGGTCGGTTTATATAATCTATGCTGGTTACATAAAATGTTCTTTTCCGCTATAGACCATTTTCTGGATACACAGGGGTCGCCCCTTGCTGTGATGCAACCCAGGCTCCCTGCCGATTTGCCTGCTGAAGGCATTCGTCAAGCGGCAACCCTGACAAGTAGCCGTTAATCAGCGCTGCAAAAAAGGCATCACCACTGCCCACCGGGTCCGCAACCTTTACCTGAAATCCTCTATGCTCAACATTTTCATCCCTGGTGATGAGCCGGGCTCCTTTATTACCATCTGTTACAGCCAGCATTGAAAGCTCGAAGGAGTTCAACAGCTCTCTGCCGATATCCTCTACCGCTCCTTCCCGTTTGCCTTTTCGTTTTTCCAAAAACCAGTCAGCCAGGGACATGAGTTCTTCCCGGTTGACTTTAACAACATTTGCGGCCTTAAGTGAGGCAAGAACCAGTTCCGATTTCGTGTATGGAGGGCGCAGGTTGACGTCATAAAACTTTGTAGCGGCCTTTTTCAGGAGGCGGTGCAGGGTACTGCGACTGGTTTCGCTGCGTTGAGCCAGGGTTCCGAATACCAGGTGGAATGGAGTCTCTTTCAGATGAGAGAGCACCATATCTGCTTGAATATTGTCCCAGGCCGCAGGTGCTGTAATTTCGAAGCTTGGCTCATTGTGTTCGTCAAGGGAAACCACTACCCGCCCCGTAGGAAGATCTTGGTCCTGTTGGATGGTCATGACCGGTAGTCCGAGCTGTTGTATCTGCTGTAGAGTCTCATGACCAAGCTTGTCCCTGCCGATCCTGCTGACAATCCGGACCGGCCATCCAGCGGCATGGAGGTGGAAGGCAACATTTAATGGAGCTCCTCCCAAGACTGCAACATCTTTAAATTGGTCCCAGACAATTTCACCAAAGGAAACAATCAAATCTTTCATCTTTTTAACCTTCCTGACAGGTTTATTTTTTGATACCATCGAGAATCGATAACACAGGGAGTATAGATAAATGTGGTTGCGTTGGCAAATAGAATACAGGCGGCCATTTTAAGGAGAAAAAAATGCTTAAGAACTTATTGTCTTTTGTCCAGGAAAATCGAGATACGGTTTACAGCTTGTTTCGACGCTACCAGAGCAGGGATAAAGCTCTTATTCTCGGCAGTGAACTGTGGGATGAATTCAATGCCTTTTGCAAAGAAACCGGAGAATCCGGTTTGGTTGATTCGCCCCTTGCAGGTGCGTTAAAGATGACCCAGGAAGCAGCGGTTGCAGATCCCTGGTTTTATCTTGATATCCGTCCCCGGGTCGCCCAATGGCGTTACCTGCGCTATCATTTCGAGACTATGTCGTTTGAGGAAATCTCGGTGGCCGAATTTCTTGCGTTCAAGGAAAACCTGGTCAATGATGAACAAGATGAGCGCATTCTGGAAATCGATCTTGCCCCCTTTGAGCGTGACTTTCCCAAGATGAATCAGGTCCGCTCCATCGGTCACGGGGTGGAATTTTTAAACCGTCGGTTTTCAAGCCGTCTGGCAAATGAGCTGACAAGGGGAGATGAGCTGCTGCTCTCTTTTTTACGGGTGCATGGTTATCAAAACACGCCGTTTATGATCAACAGCAGGATTACAAGTGTCGATGAGCTGCGAGGGGCTCTGATACAGGGGATGGAATATGTTGACCGGCAGGAGCGGGGGCTGGAATGGCCCAACCTGGAACATGATTTACGGACCATCGGATTTGAAGCGGGTTGGGGTAGAAGTCTAAATGGAATCCAACAAACCATGAGCCTGCTTGCTGATCTCCTGGAGGCACCGGATCACCAAAATCTGGAAAAATTTCTTGGCCGGATCCCAATGATTTTTAATATCGTGATTCTTTCGCCGCACGGCTATTTCGGCCAGGACAATGTTCTTGGTCTGCCGGATACCGGGGGGCAGGTTGTGTACATCCTTGACCAGATTCGGGCCTTGGAGCGTGAGATGAAAAAACGAATTTATAATCAGGGCCTGGAGATTGAACCGCAGGTTCTGGTGCTCACGCGGCTAATCCCCGAGGCCGGGGAAACTACCTGTAATCAGCCCGAAGAACTGGTCAACGGAACGAAGAATGTCCGTATCATCCGTATCCCTTTTCGCGAGAAGGATGGCTCGATCGTCCCGCAGTGGATTTCAAGATTTGAGGTATGGCCCTATCTGGAAGATTTTTCTCGGGACGTGGAAAAAGAGGTTTTGTCCAGGTTCGGCCGGCGGCCGGATCTGATTATCGGGAATTATTCGGATGGTAATCTTGTGGCGACTCTTCTTGCGCAGCGGCTGGCGGTAACGCAATGTAACATCGCTCATGCCCTTGAAAAAACGAAATATCTTTATTCGGCATTGTACTGGCGGCAAATGGAAAAACAGTATCATTTTTCTTGCCAGTTCACCGCTGATCTGATCGCTATGAATTCAGCTGATTTTATCATCACCTCAACCTATCAGGAAATCGCCGGTTCAAAAGATGTAGTCGGGCAGTACGAAAGCTACAGTTCCTTCACCATGCCGGGCCTGCAGCGAATTATTCAGGGAATTGATGTTTTTGACCCCAAATTTAACATTGTTTCACCCGGAGCTGATGAGAAAGTCTATTTTCCGTACACGGACAAAGAACATCGTCTTACCGGACTGCATGGTGAGCTCGAACAACTGATTTTCGGCGATGAACAGCCTGACAGCCGGGGCGGGCTGGAAGATAAGACAAAACCAATTATTTTTTCCATGGCCCGCCTGGACCATATAAAGAATCTCACCGGCTTGGTGCAATGGTATGGTGAAAGCAAACAGTTGCGCAACCTCACCAACCTGTTGATTATAGGCGGAACCGTGCATCCGGACAATTCAGGTGACAGCGAGGAAAGGGAACAGATTTTGAAAATGCACGAACTTTTCGAGCAGTATGGGCTTGAAGGCCAGGTCCGCTGGCTGGGCCTGCGACTGGATAAGAATCTTTCCGGTGAACTGTACCGATACGTTGCAGACTACAGGGGGGCCTTTATTCAGCCCGCATTCTTTGAAGCCTTCGGCTTGACCGTTATCGAGGCCATGGCCTCGGGTCTGCCCACCTTTGCCACCAGGTACGGCGGCCCTCTGGAAATTATTGAGAACAGGATATCAGGATTTCATATTGATCCCAACCATGGAGACAACGTTTCAGAAATACTGGTCAATTTTTTTGAACGCTGCCGGGTTGATCCCGGCCATTGGCAAAGCATTTCCGAAGGGGCGATCAGGCGGGTGGAGGCAAAATATACCTGGAAACGATATGCGAAGCGATTGCTTTCTCTGACCTGTATCTATGGCTTCTGGAAATATGCCACCGATCTGGAGCACCAGGAGACAAGCCGTTACCTGGAAATGCTCTACCATCTTCAGTTTCGTCCATTGGCAGCTAAGATTACTCATCCATGTCAAGGAAATTAAAGCGTAACCGTTTATCCGAAAATCGCCCACGAAGTGATGCCGATCCGGGCGATTTTCATAGTTCG
>CAZPXI010000253.1:0-4123 GCA_964590715.1 uncultured Desulfobulbus sp. | reverse complement strand
TAAGAAATCAGGAGGTTGAAGGTTGATTGTTAATTCTCAACCTTCAACCTGGTTTTTTATCTGAAAATAGCCCTCGAAGATGGGATCTTTCGGCCAATTTTCATAGTTCGTTGTGGCTGTGACCTGTACAATCTGGTCCAGCCATGCTGGTTTATCCGAAAATGGCGCAGAGCACCTTATGATGTGTTGCAACCGTAGAAACGCTACAACAAGCAACCCTTCTGCTTCACCGCAACCATGTAACACCGCTTGCGGTGTTACATATGGCATCCAGCTTATCCGGTTGTGTCCTGCTGGTTACATGGCGTGACTACCCTCAACGACGCTGCCGCCTGATGGCTTGGCCGTGGGCTTCAGCCCGGCCTTGATCAGGGCCTCGCTCAGGTTCATAAAATCGTTTCCATTAGGATGTCCTTTGGCATTCGCTGCGTCTTTGAACCATGGCGGTTGCGGATCCTTGCCGGATGCAGTTTCCATAACCTTTGCCGGGACTTCCCCCTGGCAGCTGAAGGTGCCGGCTATCGTGGCTCCGTCCGTGAGTTCAATGGCCTTGTTCATCCCCATTTTTGCATGCTCCGAGCTTGCAGCCGCTCCGTGGCTGGCAAAAAGAAAAACTTTGCAACCGCCGCATTTTTTCAGATACTCCTGAGCGGCAGGATCAGGTTGACCTGCCTTGAGCCAGAAGCCCATACAGACAACATCATAGCCGGAGGGATCAGGAGCCCCGGCAACCGGTTTGATATCCTTTTCGTCCGGGAGCTGACGAAAAATCTCTTCTGCCAGTTTTTTCGTGTTCCCGCCCTGTGATGAGTAAACAATAAGCTGCTTCATGACCTTCCTCCTTGTGAAAAAAAATACGTTAAAAAAAATCGCGGCTTACATACTTTGTTTTTCAGAAAAATTCATAAACGGCGATGGGTCCGGCTGGTTTGGAGATTTTTTATGTGCATATGCATAACCTACGGACGTTTTCATTTCTTTTCAAGTATTTTATTAAAGTTTTCCACAGGCTTAAAGGGGAGATACAGCGGGTCGCCAATCAGCACCATCTGCCAGGAAAGGTAGGGCAGGCTGATCAGATATGATTCCGCCAGGGTCAGGTAGCCGTCGATAAGATGACTGAAAAAGATATCGGGTAGTGGGAAGCCCTGGACAAAAGGTTCATAGACCGGGCCGATGGTTGCCGTAATACCCTTCTCCAGCATTCTTTTACACCAGACATTGCTTCCCTTTTTTTTTAAAGTCGTGCATTCCGCACTTGCAATGTGGTAGCCGACGGCACCCGGCTGCCATTCAAATGCATCCACATAGTCGGCCAGACTGTACCAACCGCAGTACAGAGCGGTTTGCGGGCAGTCACCGGGTCCAAACAGCTGCTCGTTACTGTCGATACGGACCTCCATGGAGCCTTGTGCCCGGATCAGTTCGGCAGTTTTGTGTAAAGATGCATCATAGAGGGCGTAGCCCTGCAGGTTTTTCCGCTCATCCGGCTGCGGCCACCGAGCATCTATGCAGGCCCGCCCCTTAAGTCCATTTTTTTCCGTTTTCACGCTGTCGTCAATGATTCGACGCACTGTTGTCGGACCCGGGCCGTCCAGCCGGCTGACCATAAGCACCTTGTCTCGCTTAAGAAGCGTTTTCCGGCGTTGAAAGCCGAGGAAATACGGGTTAGGCTGCCAGCCTGCAAGGGGGTAGCTGTTGCTGAGGATACAGGCGAGCTCGGAGTCGACCGCTGCCCCGGTCGTTGCCTGATCATTTGTCTTCCGGCCGGGACGTATTTTTAGAGGGATTCCATACATGGTGACCAGGCAGCGAATACGCCCGGTCTTCATGTGCTGTTTGAGGAATTGAAGGGTCGGCTGCCGTATCTCCTTGTTATAAGTTGTTCGTGAGCAGGATTCTTCGCCGGTGGTTTGGAGGATGAGCAGGTTTTCCATTGGAATGGACCGGGCCTGGATATAGTACCGGGCAAGAGTAATGCTCTCCTTAACCGCTCCATTTGCAAGGACAAGGATTTCCGTCGGTTCCAGTGCCCGGCAGGCCTGGACCGAAAGGAAGGTGGTGGTCAGGATGGTGTACAGGAAGACCAGCGATTTGATGTGTGAAGGTGTTTGCATAACGGTTCTGTTGATGAAAAAGGCATGATGAAAGATATACAATACACAAGTTCAGAGAAAAGATCCGTACGGAAACTCTTGCTTTCCTGGTTTGCAGACAACCAGCGCGACCTTCCCTGGCGTGATGAGTATGAACCTTACCAGATCTGGATTTCTGAAATTATGGGGCAGCAGACCCAGATGGATCGGGTGGCTCAGTATTTTGAGCGCTGGGTGGAATTGTTTCCAGATATTGCCGCAGTTGCGGTAGCTTCTGAGCAGCAGTTGTTAAAGGCCTGGGAAGGGTTGGGCTATTATTCCCGGGTAAAAAATATTCAGCGGACAGCCGGGTTGCTGCTGGAAAACCATGGTGGGCAGATTCCTGATAATCTGAATCAGTTACTTGTCCTGCCCGGTATCGGCCCATACACGGCTGCGGCAATACTCTCCATAGCGTTTAATCAACCGTACCCTGTGCTTGATGCCAACGTGGAACGTGTTTTTTCCAGATTGTTTGATTTGGATCAACCCTTGAAACAGGTATCGATTCGAACGCGGCTCCAGGCCGTTGCCGCTGATCTTCTGCCCGCCGGCAAGGCCCGCCAGTTCAATCAGGCTCTGATGGAGTTCGGCGCGTTGGTCTGCAGGCCGAAATCGCCTGTTTGCGGTTATTGCCCGTTGACCGTTCACTGCCGCGCCCTGCAGCGGGGAACAGTCGATAGGCGTCCCGTTCCCATGCAGAGAGAAAAGAAGGTTGAGATCATCATGGCCTGCGGGATTATTCTCCATGAAAATATGGTGTATATTCAGCAGCGTATGCCCGATGATGTATGGGGCAGCCTATGGGAATTTCCAGGCGGCCGGTTAAAGACCGGCGAAATTCCTGAGCAGGCTGTCCGTCGAGAAGTGTTCGAGGAAACGGAATTTTCGGTTTCTCGGTTACGGCCACTGGCTACTGTCGTCCACCACTATACAAAGTACCGGGTTACCCTGCACGGCTTCACCTGCAGGGTACAGCATACAGAAACCACTCCTGTTCTGCACGTTGCCGTTCAGTACCGTTGGATTCCTCTTTCCGGGTTGTCGGATTTTCCCTTTCCTGCCGGGCATAGGCAACTTCTTGGCCACCTGGGTTCTGAAATGTGGCAGGAAAACTCGGAAAAATAGGTATATTTACCTATTTTCTTTTGTCGGTTTTTTGGTTATCTACTCCTTGTCAGTCTCTTTATTGGAGAAAATTCCGCTTTGACGGAAGTTTTGGTGGTCATTTCTTTGTAAAGTAGTACCATAAAGTAAAAATGGACGAAGTGTCCCTGTTATCAGACGGGCAAAAAAAGGGGTGAGGTGTATATTAGTGACGGATTTTAATATCGAGCTGCAGAAGACTCGGGATGAGATCGATCGGCTGGTCAGGAATTGGCAGACTCTGCTTGATTTTATGCCGGAGATGGTCTTTCTCCTCCGGGATGATTTTGTTATTGAATATCAGAACAGAAGTGCCAAAGAATGTTTTGGTGATCTCTGTGCCCAGGAGTGTGGAGATGATTTGCGCCAGGTGGGAACGGAGTGCCGTCTTTTTTCCCCGGATTCCAAGGCTGTTGTTCCCTCTTCCGGCCTGACCGAAACCGTTATTAACGGGGTGCCGGTCGAGTACTCCGCTGCCCCTTTTGTCGGCTATACCGGGGCGCATCTGATTATGATTGTTATGCGGGATATTTCGCATCGCAAGCAGCAGGAACGGGAACTGCGCGAGTTTAACACTAATATCGAAGTTATTCTCAATAGAAAGATAGTCGAGCTTCAGGAGAGTGAGGAGACCCGAAAGCGTCTCTCCCGCCAGGTGAACAGTCTGAAAACCCAGCTGGGGTTTCATCATGATGCTGATCGCATGGTCGGCAGCAGCCGAGTTATGCGTGAGTTGCGTGAGATGGTGCACCAGGTCGCCAAGTCCGATGCAACTATTCTTATCAGTGGGGAGTCGGGTACCGGTAAAGAGCTGGTCGCCAATCTGGTCAAGGCCAGCAGTA
>CAZPXI010000252.1:2907-4171 GCA_964590715.1 uncultured Desulfobulbus sp. | reverse complement strand
AAGTCCCTGATCCCTGCAGTTTATGCTATTTTCTGAGATTCGCGGTCATTCAAGAGCCCTCCAGCTGCTCACCCGGGTGATGAGCAATGATCGGCTGGCCCACGCCTATCTCTTTTCCGGCCCCGACGGCGTCGGCAAGGCAACGGTGGCCCGGGAAATGGCGGCAAGCCTGCTCTGTACAGAGAAAAGCAGCCTGGATCCCTGCGGCCATTGCCCGGGCTGCCGTCAATATAATTCCGGCAATCATCCGGATTTTCTCCATGTCCAGCCCGATGGGGTCTCCATCAAGATTGATCAGGTACGAAATTTAAAAAAGCAACTGGCCTTTTCCCCCTTTGCAGGCGGCATTCGGGTTATCCTTATTGAAGAGGCGCAGACCATGCGCCGGGAAGCGGCCAACAGCCTGTTGAAGTTGCTTGAGGAACCGCCGCCGGATAATCTATTCCTGCTTATTGCCGCCGATGCCGAACCTATACTGCCGACCATTGTTTCCCGTTGTCAGGTGCTTGCCTTTGCCCCACTTGCCTATGACGTTGCGGCCGAGATCATCGGCATCCATGCTCCCGAACTTGATGGTCACCAGTCCCTGGTGCTGGCCAAGTTGTCCGGAGGTTGTCCGGGCAGGGCCCTGACCATGGACGCAGGTGATGTCCTGCCGTTACGCGATCAGGTGATTTCAGCCCTGCTGGAGAAACAACGGCCCCGGGCGCGGGCGGTTGAAGAGGCCCTTTTTCTGGCCCGGGAGATGGCGGGCTTAAATAACGGCCTTGACCTGCTCCTTGACCTGCTTCGCTTGTTTTTCAAGGATGGGCTGCTGGGGTCTCTGCAGGCGGAGTCGCAGGTGCATGTTGCCGGCAGCGATCCAAAAGACCCCCTGTTGTTAAGAGAACGCTGGAACTTGTCACAGCTTTCTGATAAGATGCGCGCCATTGACGCAGCCGGTAAGGCCCTGGCCAGAAATTGTAACCGGGCCCTGGTCTGCGAAGTATTGATGCTTGACCTGATTGGAAACTGATACCTGAAATCCGACACCTGAAATCCGCAATATGTCCGAAAGAGAAACAGAGGCGAGTGCATCTGCATCCGCGCAGAAAAGCGACTCCAAAGAAAGCCGGTTATATTACTACCGCATTCGTTTCCGCGGGGTCGGACAGGAATACACTGTTTCATCACCCCTGGCCGACCTGGAGCGTGACGCTCAGGTCATTGTCAAGACCGATCATGGCCTGGAACCGGCGATGATCGTCGGCCGCTCTGCAGGCGA
>CAZPXI010000252.1:1397-2807 GCA_964590715.1 uncultured Desulfobulbus sp. | reverse complement strand
CGGCTGCTCTGTTGCCTCACCTATGAGTATGACAGCTATCGGACCATGAAAAAGGGCATGCCCAGGGTCGGCCGTTCTCTTCGTTTCGAGGATGCCGTCTACCGGGTTGTCCGTCTCATGCCCCTGCAGGGCAGTTTGTTGACAGTTGGCGAAGACGGCGAGGAACGCATTCTGAGCGAGGAAGAGTGGCGTGCCGCCCAGCCCCTGCAGAAACCCCGTCAGAAGCAGAAGGGGAAAAAAAATCCGCGTAAGCCCCAGAAAAAACGAGGTCGGCAGGAAAAGAGCTCCGCAGGAAAAGATAAAAAGAAAAAATAATATGACAGCCTATATCACAACTCCGATTTATTATGTCAACGCCATGCCCCATCTCGGGCATGCCTATACCACCATCGTCGCCGATACCTATGCCCGCTTTAAACGGCTCTGCGGTGATGATGTCCGTTTTCAGACCGGCACCGACGAGCATGGCGAAAAAATCGTTCAGGCCGCGGAAAAAGAAGGGGTCAGCCCGAGAGAATATGTGGACCGGATTTCTGCGGCCTTCCGTGACACCTGGCCCGGACTTTCCATTGAGCCGGATAACACGATCCGCACCACCGATCCCGACCATATCCGAGTCGTGCAGACACTCCTGCAGCAGGTTTATGATCAGGATGATATCTATTTCAGCGAATACTCCGGCCATTACTGCCGGGGGTGTGAGCGGTTTCTGACTGAAAAGGAGCTGGTCGACGGCAAGTGCCCCGATCATCAGACTGTCCCCAAAGAAATTAGCGAACAGAACTATTTCTTTCGGATGTCTAAATATCAGGACTGGCTTATTGACCATATTAAATCAAATCCGGAGTACATTACACCTGAGCGCTACCGCAACGAGGTTCTGTCGTTTTTGAGCGAACCCCTTGAGGATCTCTGTATCTCCAGGCCCACCTCTCGATTGACCTGGGGCATACCGCTGCCCTTTGACGACAACTTTGTCACCTATGTCTGGTTTGACGCCCTGATCAACTATGTGTCCGGATTGGACTGGCCCGACGGCGACGATTACAAAAAATACTGGCCGGTGGCCGAGCATGTGATTGCAAAAGATATTCTCAAGCCCCATGCCATATTCTGGCCCACCATGCTCAAGGCCATGGGACTGCCGGCTTACCAGCGGCTCCATGTTCACGGCTACTGGAACGTGGATGAGACCAAGATGTCCAAGTCCATCGGCAACGTGGTTCGACCAGATGAGCTGGTCGAGGCCTATGGCGTTGATACGGTACGATATTTTCTTCTCCGGGAAATGAGTTTTGGTCTTGATTCCTCCTTTTCCAGCGAGGCCATTGTCGCCCGGCAGAATTCCGACTTGGCCAATGATCTGGGCAATCTGTTTTCCCGTTCCCTGACCATGGTGGCCAAGTATGC
>CAZPXI010000252.1:0-1297 GCA_964590715.1 uncultured Desulfobulbus sp. | reverse complement strand
TTGTATTTTCTGGTTGAAGGTCTGCGCGTTCTGGCCCTGGTCCTGCGGCCGGTGATGCCGGTTGCAAGTGCCAAGATGGCCCGAGCCCTGGGACTGGAGGATGAGCTGGCCGGCGCAACTCTTGACACCTCCGGCCACTGGGGCGTGCTGGAGCCGGGAACAACGGTGGACAAGGGGCCGCAACTCTTTCCCCGGCTGGATAAAAAGAAAAAGCAGCAACAGCAGCAGAAAAAACAAACGAAAAAGAAGTCGAAGCAGGAAACCGCCTCTGTGGATATGGAGGGGCTGATCACCTTTGAGGAGTTCGGCAAGGTTGAGCTGCGGGTGGCTGAGATTGTGGCGGCTGAAAAGATTAAAAAAGCCGATAAACTGCTCAAGCTCAGTCTCAAGGCACCCGAGGACCGGACTGTTGTGGCAGGCATTGCCAAGTTTTATTCACCGGAAGAGCTGGTGGGGAAAAAGGTGCTTATTGTCGCCAACCTCAAACCAGCCAAGCTCATGGGTGTTACCTCACAGGGTATGGTGCTGGCTGCCAAGGAGAAGGATGAAGACGGCAACGAGCGGCTGGTGTTGTCGACCGTGGATGGCGATATTGCACCCGGCTCAAGGGTTGCTTGACATCAGCCCTGTTCATGCACATTGTGTTGTGCTGAAACGCGGAGATCAATGCCATTAACTTAACGGGAATATCAGCTATTGCGTACCTCAACCATAGGTAAACGCGGATTTCGACCTGCACAAAGAAAAAAATAAGTAGAACGCGGAATAAAAAAATGTTTATGCTCAGTAATTTTTTGATTGCCATTGCCAAACTGTTGAACTTTGTTCTCAGCGCCTATATCTGGATCGTGATCGGTCGGGCCGTGATCTCCTGGGTCAATGCCGATCCCTACAATCCCATTGTTCGCTTTCTGATCCAGGCCACCGAGCCGTTGCTTTCCCGAATCAGGCGGTTTTTGCCGATCATGGGCGGTATGGACTTGAGCCCGATGATTCTTATTCTGGCGGTTGTCTTTCTGCAGAGCTTCCTGGTGCCCACTCTGCAACAGATCGCCATGAGCCTTCGTTAATACCTTCTCCGTATGCCGTTTGTACGGGCGAAAGAGGACGGCACCCTTATCCTTTCGCTTTATGTGCAGCCCCGGGCCGGGAAGAATGAACTGGCCGGACTGCATGACGGCGCCCTTAAACTCCGTCTCACCACCCCGCCGGTGGACGGCAAGGCCAACAAGGCCGTTATTGCCTTTCTTGCCAAAAAACTCAAACTTCCCAAATCAGCGGTTGTCCTCCGCAACGG
>CAZPXI010000251.1:0-4194 GCA_964590715.1 uncultured Desulfobulbus sp. | reverse complement strand
CGGAGGCGCAGGTGTTTGCCTGGCGGTGTGGGAAGGCATTGGCAGTGGAGCAAAAGAGCAGTAAAAAAACAGCTGTAATCGTAGAAAGGATTTTTATATTTTTCATAAGTTCTCCATGAGGTTGAAAAAGAAAGAGGCTGTACTGTTGTAGATGCGAACAGTGCGGCAAGGGAAGGGGCCAAGGGCAAAACTTCCCCGCCGCAAATGCTCATTATTCATTTACTGCAATGTACCGGGCCGCGCCCTGGACTTTAACTATGGTGTATCTCGGATACGCTCCGACCCGTATTGCCGTAGTATCCGGCACATAGACGGTGCTGCCCGGATCTTGTCGCCAGATTGTCGGCCGCCCTCTTTTGGTCAGGGGCATCCTGACGATGAGGGATTTGGAAGTCTCCTCATTAAAGCCTATGCGAACAACGTAGGCCTGTACATCTCTTCCATCAGAGAGATGGATATTCTCCGGGAATTGAACCATTCCCATTTCCTTGATTTCCGGCTTCAATTCCTCAGGAACATAGTAGTACTGCTTGTCGTTCCATGGTCCGGTAACGATTTGCTTGACATAGATGGTGTCTCGCTCCTCAGGAGAAAGGCGGTCCTGTTTGATCCCCTTGATTTCGCTTCCTGCAATCGTCCCCTCGTCGGTCAGGTAAAAAAGCTCCTCGGCATGATGCTTGCTGAGGCTCAACACGTCCTCGGCCTTAGCGCCCAGGAAATTTATGCCGTTGGCCTGTTGTGGCTCGATAAAGTCAACCTCACCGTCGACAATAAAAAAACCGTCGGGGTTTGCGGGAACCATCTTGCCCTGGTCTCTATCATACCGGAGTGCCCGGTTTTCATCACGAAACCAAGGTGGTGCCCAGGGGAGGTAACCAATCAGGCGGTCGGTTACCCGGTGTGCGCCGGGATCTTTCTGGAGATCCCCGTGACAATCGTTACACGAGACCGCACCAAGTGCCTTGGATGCCGGCTGTACACCATGGGTATCCGAGAAATAATGCGCGGCCATGAAGAGCAGCGGTTTAGGATCGGTCACGCCTTCAGCCTTGAGTACCGCGGTCAAAGCATCCTGCATAGCACGAACGTCTTCGTCCCACCAGACGTCAGGGTACATGTCGCCGGTGTGGTCAAAAATAACATAACCACTGTCTTTGAGAACGATTTTGCCCACATCGGGATTCTGCGCCCATGAGGAATCATTGGCTGGGATGTCAGCCAGAGTATCACGATCAACTGCGCCATAATGTACAGGAATCTTGTATTCTTTGATGGCAGCTACAATCTCGCGCAGATAGAGTACCTTAGCGCCGCCATACGGCAGTTCACTCATGTCGTGGTCGGGCTGCGGATTTGCATCCACCCAGGTCATGATGGTAATCGGGTTGCCGATGACTACCTGAGGGTAGCCGTTTCTACCGTTTGCATAGTAAAGGGGCGGAAAGACCTCATTATCGGTTTTGTCAGTATATTTAAGCGGTAATCCGCGGTCGATTTCTTCGTTCAGTCTATATTGGAAAAAATATTTCCAGAAGTCAAACTTGGGATTTGTCGGCATACCGTTGACAAGGGGGCCGGTGTCCGAGGATGCGGACATTTGAAAATAATCCACCATTTGGCTGATATAATCCATAGGCACTGCACCTTTGCCATCGGCATCAACGTGGTTCGACAGCATGTTGAAGTGAGGGATACCGTAGCCGGGTGAGGTTCCGTAGACCGGGCTCAAGGCATATTCCGGCGGGAAGGTCAGCAGCTTACCGTCATCAGAGACAACGTCATAGCCCATTCTGTTGTCAAAGTTCGAATAGTAGCCAAGGGTATCGTCAAAGGCTCTGAACCGCCATGTTCTTCTATAGGGGACGTGGCAGGATTCACAGGCAATGGTTTCAATATGTTTTGCCGTGGTATTACCGAACTTCTCCTGATGTTTAGCCATCGGATTGACCGCATCGGGATCCTGGCCGGCCAGATGACAGCTCTCGCAGGTCTTGGGCCGAGGATTGTTGTCCAGGTCATTTCTGACCATATGCCCGGTATCCGTTCCTTTCAGGATGTTATGCATGCTTTCAAGGTATCCGTCTCCTTTTCCTTTGAAGTTGAAACCACCATGGCGCAGGTGGCAGGAACCACAGCCCATCTTTTTATTTGACAGATGAACATCATAACCGCTTTCCTCTATATCGTCGGTCAAGTTGACAAACACGCCGTTTTTAACCCAATCGGCATCCAAACCCAGACCATATGTACGGGTATGGTCCCATTCGCTGTTGCCTTTATCTCTGGTCATGACATGACATTGACCACAGACTGAGACCCATTTAGTTGAATCATAATCCTTGTTGCTACCGCCAAACATTTCCTGATGGATGGAGCGTTTGAGGTCGTCCACATTATAATATGCCTTTGCCTGCCATTCATCGTTAGTTTTTACCAACTGGATGTAGGTCAACGGAGCTCCATCCTGGTTGAAATCCAGGCCCATGAGTTGAGCAGTCGGCATCATGTTGAAGAAAGAGGGTAAGTAGTCATGGAGGACGGATCCGAGGTCCTCATGGGTGATGACACCTGCCTGTAGGTCGGCTACGACCTTTGAGGTGTCAATTTCACCGGTATCCGGATTGACGTAGGTAGTATCTCCCTGCAAAGCGAGTTTTTTTCCATATTGTGTCGCCTTCCATGGTAAACCAACCCTGCCCATATACGGTATGCCTTCGCCTTCAACCAACGGTGCGCGTACATAGTCCCGTGTTGATGCATTCGGGTTGTCCCAGTCGGTGTAGAATTTGCCGGGCTCATAGGCCCGTAACGGGACGGGGATCGGCATAAGCAGGCCGTCCTGGTCTTTGATTTTATAGGCGTAGATGAAATCATTGAAGAACAGGTTGGTCAGTTCTTCCATTCCGTCGTTTTCCCCTAAAATCTCTTGGCCCTGAAGGTACGTGATAAAGCCGGAAAAGAGGTCGTTTAATGCATCCTGAGCAGCGGCGAGGCGATTCATCTCGTCGGCAGGGCCTTGCGGGTCAACAGTGTATGCCGCCTTGATGACCCCGTTTTGGTCCCAGATTTTACTGATATTGGTACCGTAAACGGCATAGGGCAGCTCAATCCCGTCTGCCTCGATCTGGTCAAGTCCATCCGACCACATCTGCATAAGAGTTCCAGTGACCTGAGGTGGAACATTTTTCATGGGCATCAGGGCCGTGGGTCTGCTCATACGTTGCAGAGGGTTGGTGTAGGGAAGCACTGACTCGTTTGCCAGGCCTGTCTCCAGTGGCATCCCGAGGGATACTTTGTTGATTTCGCCATTCTCCCGTTGGGCAAAAATCAGCATTCTTGGCCTGAACGGCTTGGCTTTCAGACCATCGGCAGTATGCAGGGTAAACCTGCTCTCCGGGTCAATGTGGCATCCCAGGCAGTCTGCTTCCATAACACCTGACTTGGACCAGTCATGTCGCTTGGGGTCGCCGATAGAGGCAATGGTCTCTTCAATCGTCTGATCACTGAGCAGGGCCTGGGTGATGTCGTTGGAGTTATAGGCATAAAAATCCCTGTCATAGGTGTGGACAGGGGTGAGTGAGGGGTCGTCATAGGGAATGACGGTCCCATCCGATTGAACGATACCTTCGGCGGGGCCGCCACCCAGGTGGCAGGAATAGCAGACCGCCATCTGGTCGGCCTTACCTATGTCGAAGAAATATGGTTTCCCTTCGGTTGTAAAGGGGTCTGCCACGGTGCCGCGTTCACTTATAGCCGCCAACTGGCGGTAAGAAGGGGGTCACCAGGCGCCATATTCACCCGGACTAACTATGTACGCATAAGCATTCGCCAGGTATTTGTACAGAGTGCCGTCTTTGTTTTCGTCGCTCCAGTGGTCACTGACGTTTTCACCTCTGGGACCGGTCCCTTCTCTGAAGTGGAAGGCCCTGGTTACGGCATCGTAATTATGGCAGCTGCCACAGGTCTGTTTGGGGCTGTATGGCGGGCCGGCCATGTAGATCGACCCGTTGGCAGCAGTAATAGTATCGGTCGGATCAAGTTGTTCAATTATGGGCACACCTGCTCTGTCTCTTAAGACCGCATCACGCGGTCCACCGGTGCCCCCCATGGCTTCAGCCGTTGAGAACCCTGCCAACGGCAGGCATGTTCCAAACGTCAGGATAATCAGTATCTGTGCTGTGTTGTTTTTCATAA
>CAZPXI010000250.1:1357-4240 GCA_964590715.1 uncultured Desulfobulbus sp. | reverse complement strand
TTTTTAACAATAAAGGAGAGCAATTACAATGAAACTTGGACTCAACGGTCTTGGCAGGATTGGTAAACTTTCGCTATGGCATCACGTTTCCCGGCAGTTTTTTTCGGAAATTGTTGTCAATCTGGGCCGTAATGTCGGCAGTGGTTTGGAAGATATTGCCGCCACCGTGGAAAAAGATTCTTCCTATGGCAGGCTGAGCACCTATCTCCATGGCCATAAGGGAGGCCGGGTGATCGAAAATCTGAATGAACAGGCCGGAACCATGACTATTAACGGAGTCCCTGTTACCTTTCTCCGTACGGCTCGAAATCCCAAAGACATCGGCTGGCAGGAGAACGGTGTTCGGCTGGTGGCCGACACCACCGGGGTTTTTAAAGATCCGACCGCCGATGCTGAAGAAGGCTGGGGTTCGGTGCGGGGACACCTGCAGGCCGGGGCTGAAAAGGTCATGGTCTCGGCTCCGTTCAAGATCAAGGCCAAAGGCATTGACATGCCTGAAGATGCGATAACAACCGTGATGGGGATCAATGACGACGATTATGATCCGGCCAGACACAGTATTATTTCCGCCGCCTCCTGCACCACGACCTGCCTCTCCTACATGATCAAGCCGCTGATGGATCATTTTGGTGCCGATCGCATGCTGTCAGCGTCCATGGTCACGGTCCATGCCGCCACCGGCAGCCAGAAGGTGCTCGACAGTGTGCCTGCTGCCGGGGCCACCGATCTGCGTAAGAATCGCTCTATAATAAATAACATCATTCTGACCACCACCGGAGCCGCCAAGGCCCTGGCTCTGGTTATTCCGGAAATGAAATCCATCGGTTTCATAGCAGAATCCGTACGGGTGCCGACTTCGACCGGCTCACTGATTGTCCTGGTGCTCAACCTGCAGGATGATCTGGCCAACCCCGTTAAACGTGACCTGATCAACAGTATCTACGAGGAGTATGCCACTTCCACTCCTTACCTGGAATATTCAACCGGGCAGAACGTGTCTGCAGACATTATCGGTACCCCTGAGGCGGCAGCAGTGATTGAGTCCACCGAGACCCATACCCGCACCGCTTCCATCAGCGTGAATCTTGACCATTTGAAGAGCTGTAATTTTGAGCCGGGTCAGATGCCGCCGGTGCTTGAGGTGCCGGTGACCCAGGCGGTGATCTATGGCTGGTACGACAATGAACTGGGTAGCTATACCAATATGCTCGGAGACTTAACGGTTTCCGTGGCCGAACGGATGCTGTAAGCCCGGGGCATGCTCATCCGGCCCATGGGGGAAGATGATCTTTCGCTTGTTCTGGATATCGGCCGGCAGAGCATGGCGAGCCCCTGGAGCTTGAGGCAGGTGGCAGAAGAACTGCAATTCCCCAAAGGGTTGCAGTTGGTTGCAGAAAATGATGAGCTGTGCGGCTATGCCTTTTTTCGGCAGGTGGGGCCTGAAGTTGAACTTCTGCAATTGGCCGTTCTTCCTGCCGTCAGGCGAAAAGGGGTAGCCACGGCACTTGTACGGCGCGGTTTGAGTCGGCTGTGCGCACGGCAGGCTGAGGTCTGTTTCCTTGAAGTGCGAAAGACGGATACGGGTGCACAGCTCTTTTGTGAGCAGGCAGGATTTCAGCGGGTCGGGCTGCGGAAAAAGTATTATTCAGGCCCGCTTGATGATGCAGTGATCATGAGAAAACCAGTGAACAAGGATAGAAACGATGAAGACCATTCGTGATCTTGATATTGCCGGTAAGAGGGTGCTTATCCGGGTTGATTTCAACGTGCCTATGGATGAGGACGGCAATATTACCGATGATCTAAGAATTCAGACCGTGATGCCGACCGTTCAGTATGCACTTGAGCAGAAGGCACGGGTTATTCTCTGCTCCCATATGGGGCGACCCAAAGGAGAGCGGGTTGAAAAATTTTCCCTGGCCCCGGTTGCCCGATACCTCAGTGAAATACTCGGGCAGGCCGTGCAGCTTGCCCCGGACTGCATAGGAAGTGAAACCGAGATCATGGTTGCGGCGATGCAGGACGGCGATGTCCTGTTGCTTGAAAACCTGCGCTACCATGCCCAGGAGCAGGCCAATGACCCGGAATTTTCCAGACAGCTGGCCTCTCTTGCCGATGTTTATATCAATAATGCCTTTGCCGTCTCCCATCGGGCCCATGCCTCGGTGGTCGGGATAACGGAATTTGTTGCCGACAAGGCCGCCGGTTTTCTGCTTCAGAAGGAGATGGAGTATTTTCACCGCTCGGTTGACGATCCGGTCCGGCCCCTGGTTGCCATTATCGGCGGGGCCAAGGTCTCCAGTAAGCTCGGCGCCCTTGTCAATATGCTGGACAAGGTCGATGCCCTGCTGATCGGCGGAGCCATGGCCAATACCTTTTTAAAGAGCCAGGGCTATAACCTTGGTGCTTCCAAGGTTGAGGACGACCTGTTGCAGGAGGCAAACAGCCTGCTGGCCGATGCCCGGAACAAGGGCGTCAAGGTTTACCTGCCGGTGGATGTCATAGCTGCCGATAGCTTTTCCGCCGATGCCGTCTGCAAGCAGGTCACGATTCAGGATATTCCCGAAGGCTGGATGGCGCTGGATATCGGTCCCGCATCCGTGCTCTGTTTTCAGGAAGTGCTGGCCGACGCCCGTACCATTATCTGGAATGGTCCCGTGGGTGCCTTTGAGATAGACCCGTTTGCCAGGGGAACCATGGCCCTTGCCCATACCGTGGCCTCTTCCCACGCGCTCAGTATCACCGGCGGTGGTGATTCCAATGCCGCGGTAAAAAAGTTTGGTGAGGCGGAGAACATTTCCTACATGTCTACGGGTGGCGGTGCCTTTCTCATGCTGATGGAAGGAAAAGAACTGCCCGGTGTGGTTGCACTGGAAAAATAAT
>CAZPXI010000250.1:0-1257 GCA_964590715.1 uncultured Desulfobulbus sp. | reverse complement strand
AAATAATTTGATTTGGAGTCCATTATGAAGAGAATTCCGCTCATTGCAGGGAACTGGAAAATGCACCTGACCATTGGTGAAGCGGTTTCCCTGGCACAGGAGATTGCAAAGAGCTGCCAAGGCTTAGAGGGCAGAGAGGTCATGATTGCCCCGGCTGCCACCGCCATTGCCGCCGTTGCCGAAGCGGTGGCGGGCTCACCGGTTCTTGTCGGAGGGCAGAATGTTGCCTGGGAGCAGCAGGGCGCCTATACCGGAGAGATTTCACCACTGATGCTGAAGGATGCAGGCGCGACCATGGCTATTATCGGCCACTCCGAACGCAGGCATATTTTCGGTGAGGACAACACCATGGTCAACCAGCGGATGACCGGAGCCCTTGCATTCGGCCTGACTCCTGTCCTTTGTGTCGGCGAAACCCTGGATGAGCGTGAAGAGGGGTTGACGTTGAAAGTTCTAGAGGTGCAGGTCTGTGAAGGGCTGGAAGGCGTCGCATCCGAACAGGCCGGGCAGGTCGTTGTTGCCTATGAACCTGTATGGGCGATCGGTACCGGAAAAACCGCTTCAAAGGAGCAGGCGCAGGAGGTGCATCGATTCATACGGGACGTGCTTGGCGATCTTTATGAGAAAAAACTTGCTGAACACATTAGAATACTGTATGGTGGCTCGGTTAAACCGGATAATGTGGATGACCTCATGGCGATGCCCGATATTGACGGGGCGCTTGTAGGAGGCGCTGCATTACAAGCCGCTTCATTTGATAGAATAATACATTTTTCATGACAACATTACTGATTATAATCCATGTACTGGTCTGTATTTTCTTGATCGGTATCGTGTTGTTGCAGCATGGTAAGGGTGCCGATATAGGCGCAACCTTCGGCGGTTCAAGCCAGTCGTTATTCGGTTCCGAGGGCCCGGTTCCACTGTTAAACAAAATCACGACCCTGTCGGCGATTGTGTTTATGGGAACCTCCATATCCCTTGCCTATCTTTCGGCAAATAAGAGTACCAGCACGGTGATGAGTGATCTGAAGGCAAAACCTCCCGTCGAGCAGACCGTTCCTGCAGCGGTTACAGAGCCGATTACCGTACCGATGCCGACCGGTGATGCCGCCCAACCAGCTGCAGCGCCGGGAGAAACCGGAAAAACAGAATAGCTTTGAAAAAACGTGCCGAAGTGGTGGAACTGGTAGACACGCTATCTTGAGGGGGTAGTGGCCCACGGTCGTGCGAGTTCGAATCTCGCCTTCGGCACCA
>CAZPXI010000249.1:0-4245 GCA_964590715.1 uncultured Desulfobulbus sp. | reverse complement strand
TGAAAAAAGACAGTTTTTCAAGAAGAAACAGTTGTTTTTCGAAAAACTATTTGGTAAAGGGTAGCTTTTAAACCCATGTCCATAGGGGGCAAAGGGTACAATTAACCTTTTATGAGTAATAACAAGTTGCTGGCATAAAGCTGGCTCAAGAGGAACGGCAACCCATGACTGAAAATGGAACACAACCCGCTATGGCAGCGGCAGAAAACAGCGGCGAAGACATCAGCTTTGCAGAACTTTTTGAACAGGAAGAAAACAATACGGTTATTAAAGTTGGTGAAGTAGCCATTGGCACCGTGGTCGATCTGGCCGGAGATGCCGTGCTGATCGATGTAGGTGATAAGGCTGAAAGTTATATTCAACTTTCAGAGTTTCGCCATGAAGATCCCGACCGGGAGATTAAGATCGGTGACGAGTTTGAAGTTTTCATTGAAAAACGGAAAGAAGAGGGCGGCCTGCTGCTCTCCCGTGAAAAAGCCATAGCCATTAAAGTCTGGGAACAGATTGCCAAGATACAGGAAGAAGATGGTACCATTGAGGGCCGGATCGAGAGCAGAGTTAAAGGCGGTATGTCGGTTGACATCGGCGTGCCCGCATTCCTGCCCTACTCTCAGATCGATCTGCGGCCGGTGAAAGACCTTGATGCCCTGATCGGTCAGACTTTTGAGTTCAAGATTCTCAAGTTCAACCGTAAGCGGAACAACGTCGTTGTTTCCCGTCGCGCCATCCTTGAAGAACAGCGGGCCAAGCTGCGTGAGCAGATGCGGTCCACCCTGGAAGAGGGTCAGACCATCCGTGGCGCCATTACCAATATCACCGATTACGGTCTGTTCATTGACCTGGGTGGCATGGACGGCCTCTGTCATATTACCGACCTCTCCTGGGGCCGGGTTTCTCATCCCTCCAAGCTCTACACCGTTGGTGAAGAGATTGAGGTCAAAATTCTGAAATACGATAAGGATTCCGATCGGGTCTCCCTGGGTGTAAAACAGTTGAAGTCTGATCCATGGGAACGGGTACCCGAGGAATATGCTGCAAGCTCACGGGTCGGTGGCAAGGTGGTTTCCATCACCGATTACGGCGTCTTTGTTGAACTCGAAGAGGGTGTCGAGGGACTTGTTCATATCTCGGAGATGAGCTGGTCCAAGAAACCCAAACACCCTTCAAAATTCGTTTCCGTAGGCGAGGAGATTGAGGTTCAGGTTCTCAAGGTCGAAGCAGAGACCAAGCGGATCTCTCTGGGCATGAAGCAGCTGCTGCCCAACCCCTGGGACGTGGTCGAGGAAACCTATCCCATCGGCGCGGTTATTGAGGGGAAGATTAAAAATATCACCGACTTCGGTGTCTTTATAGGTATTGAAGAGGGTATTGACGGATTGATCCATGTCTCCGACCTTTCCTGGACCGAGCGCATCAAACATCCGTCGGAAAAATATTCCAAGGGTGAGACCATTCAGGCTGTTGTCTTAAAGATCGACAAGGAAAACGAGCGTTTTTCCCTCGGTGTCAAGCAACTTGAGCCGGATCCATGGCAGGCTGCGGCAAACAACTATCCGACCGGCACCATGGTGGAAGGAAACATCACCAATGTGACCGATTTCGGCGTATTCGTCCAGCTGGAAGAGGGCATTGAAGGCCTTGTTCACGTTTCCGAAATCAGCAAGGAAAAGGTCAAGACTCCGGTCGGAATGTTTACCGTCGGCGATACGATGAAGGCTATGGTTATTAATGTTTCCGCCGATGAGCGGAAAATAGGCCTGTCCTTAAAGGCCCTTGAAGGAGATGAGGGTGACGTCAAGGCGGCTCCGACGGAAACCGCTTCCCAGAAGTCTCCGATCCAGAACAGCGGTCCATCCACCTTCGGCGACCTGCTCAAGGCAGCGGCCAGCGATAGTGACGAAGAGGAAGAAAACAAGTAAGCACACTCGTTTTTTCACCTGTTAAACTGTTAAAGGTATCTTCGCTTGAAGATACCTTTTTATATTCTCCCTGTTTACAGCGGCGTTCATGGATGTGTTCCCCCGCTGTAACAAATGGAATTAGGATGTAACCATGCTGAAGCGTGAACTTGTCAATGAGGTTGCCGAGCAACTTGACGATTATTATAAACAGGATGTTGCTCAAGCGGTTGATATCATACTTACAGAAATATCACAGGCCCTGATCGAGGATCGGCGGGTTGAGATCCGCGGGTTCGGCAGTTTTTCTGTCCGTACCCGTAAACCGCGAACAACAAAAAATCCGAAAACCGGTAAAATGATGGATATCCCGGAGCGAAAAACACTCCATTTCACCATGAGCAAATCGCTCAAGGATGTGCTGATAGAGGAGTAATTCCGGTGGATACAGATTGACGAGAGGTCGGTGCCTGATTTTTGATATCAGGCCTCGGCCTTTTTTCTTTCTTCAACCTAAGACGGTTTGTTTCTATTAGAATCGTGCCATGGGGATTGTGGATGGGTTATAAAAATGGCGTTGGATCGCCTTGGCCTTCACGAAGGACTTCAGGCTGATCACTGAGAAGGGAGATAACGGTCGACGGATTCGGATAGACCTCACCGCCGTCAAGAATCAGGTCAACCCTGTTTCCGAAAAGTTCTGCAACATCAAAACCATCGAGTATCAGTCCCTGATGCTCTTCAGTAACTGCGCTGGTGTTGAGGACCGGATTACCGAGCTCCTCGATGATGGCCAGGCAGATGGGGTTATCCGGTACCCGGATACCCACGGTTTTCTGCTTGGTGAGCATAATTTTCGGCACCAGTTTCGTTCCCGGCAGAACAAAGGTGTATGGGCCTGGGAGATTTTTTCGCATCAGGCGATAGGCGGTATTGCTGACGTGGCTGTATTCGCTGATATTCTTCAGGCACGAACACATGAAGGAAAACGGTTTGTGTTTGGGCCTGTTTTTAATCTGGTGTACTCTTTTTACCGCTTTTTGCTGAAAGATATCACAACCGATACCATACATTGTGTCAGTGGGGTAGGCAATAACACCGCCTTTTTTCAGTACCGCCACCGCCTGACTGATGAGACGGGGTTGCGGGTTAAATGGGTTTATCTCAACACGTTGTGCCATGGGCGTCTCTTCTGCTGAAAATCGTAGTTTTATGCTTGCAAAGCCGTTAATAAAGCAGGATAGTCTGAGAAAAGCCAGTGAAATTTTATCAGGATTTTCCAGGAAACCTGTTGTCTCTTTTCGTGTTACCGGTTGTCCGGCCTGTACATGGATGTCCAGTCCGGTGTTCCGTATTTATTTTTTCAGGTGGACATGCTACATTACAGTTTAAGAATAATTACTAGTTAAATTCTCTAAGGAGAGCATATGTTTTCCCAGGATATACCCCCAGCTTATACATTTGATGATGTCCTTCTGGTTCCCTCCGCTTCCGAGGTGTTGCCGTCAGAGGTATCTCTTGCAACCCGCCTGACCGGTTCCATTGCCCTGAATGCGCCGTTGGTTTCAGCGGCGATGGATACCGTTACCGAGCATCGTACAGCCATTGCCATGGCCAGAGAAGGTGGAATCGGCATCATCCACAAGAACATGAGTATCGGTAGTCAGGCGCGGGAAGTTGAACGGGTTAAAAAATCCGAATCCGGGATGATCATTGATCCGGTTACCGTAACCGAGGTGCAGAGTGTTGCCGAGGTCCAGACCATAATGAGAAATTATAAGATTTCCGGGTTGCCTGTTTTACGGGGTGACAAGCTGGTTGGTATTGTCACTAATCGGGATCTGCGTTTTGTCTCCGATGACGACCTCCATGTCAAAGATGTGATGACCAGTAGGAATCTGGTCACTGTTCGCGAGGGGATTGATCTTGAACACTGTAAAGCCCTTTTGCATGAACATCGCATTGAAAAGTTGTTGGTGGTGGATGAACTGGGTAACCTCAAGGGATTGATCACCATTAAAGATATTGAGAAAATAAAAAGATATCCATTGGCGGCCAAGGACAGTGTCGGCCGATTACTCGCCGGTGCTGCTATCGGAGTCGGCCAGGAGATGGAAGAACGGACCGAGGCACTCATCAAGGCCAGAGTAGATGTGGTGGTCCTTGATTCCGCTCATGGTCACTCTGCCGGCATTCTTAAGGCGGTGAGTGAGTTACGGTCCACTTTTCCCGATCTGGCAATTATTGCCGGCAATGTAGCCACCGCCGAGGGCACGGCTGCCCTGATCAAGGCCGGTGCCGATGCGGTCAAGGTCGGGGTCGGTCCCGGTTCCATCTGTACCACCCG
>CAZPXI010000248.1:2457-4259 GCA_964590715.1 uncultured Desulfobulbus sp. | reverse complement strand
TCGACACCGATTGTTTTTAAACAAAAAAAAATCCTGATCGTGGATAAAAAAGAGTGGCAGCAAAAAGGGGCCGGCCACCGGCAGCGGCTGCGGGACAAATTTCTCGACCAGGGGATTGAGACCTTTTCCGATGCCGAAATCATTGAACTGCTGCTGAGTTTCGGCACTCCCCGCTCCGACTGCAAGGAGGCGGCACGCGCAGCTCTCAAAACCTGCGGTTCTCTGCCGGCGGTTCTTGACGCCGCTCCGGCGGTTTTAAAAACCATCAAAGGTATCGGGCCCAAAAATATATTCGCCCTCCAGTTCATCCAGGGGGTCGCCCGCCGCTACCTGCAGCAGCGTATCATCGGTAAAAAATATATTCACTCTTCCCGGGAGGTCAGCGACTACCTGATCCACCTGATGCGCGGCCTGGAACACGAAGTTTTCACCGTGGTCTATCTGGACGCGGCCCATGCGATCCTGGACTCGGAAATCCTGTCCGAGGGCACAATCACCGTCAACACCGTCTACCCCCGAGAGCTGGTCAAGGCGGCCCTGGCCAGGAATGCCAGTGCCATCATCATCGCCCATAACCACCCCTCAGGCAGTCTGACGCCTTCCGAGCAGGACAGACAACTCACCCGCACCCTGCACCTGGTCTGCTCATTTATGCAGATACAGCTCCTTGATCACCTCATTATCGGTGACGGCACAACAGCCTACAGCTTTGCCGACCACGGCCTGATGGCGGAAATCCGCGATGACTGTAAGACACTCCTTGATCAGGTCGGTTGAACCGAATGGTATGACATACGGTCCGGGCCTGTACCTGCACGTCCCATTCTGCCTGCAGAAATGTCCCTACTGCAGCTTCTACTCGCTCTCCGGCAGGCTTGATCTCAGCACGCGATTTATAGCCGCCGTCAACCGGCAAATAGAGAGGTTTTCAACCCGCAGCGAAACTCAAGAGCAACCACTGGCCACCATCTTCTTTGGCGGCGGCACCCCGTCCATGCTTCCCCCAACCATCCTGACGGATCTCCTGCAGGCCTGCCTGGATCGGTTTCCACACGCAGACGAACTAGAGATCTCCATTGAGGTCAACCCGGCCACCATTGATCAAGAAGGCCTACAGCTTCTGCGGCGAGGAGGTTTTAACCGATTGTCGATCGGCGTCCAGTCTTTCAATAATCAGGAACTCAAACGAATCGGCCGGGCCCACTCGGCGGCGGAAGCCATGCAGACCGTCCGCACGGCCAGGCAGGCCGGTTTTACCAATATCAGCCTGGACCTGATGTACGGCCTGCCGGGGCAGGACGAGCAGAGCTGGCAGGAAAATCTCACCCAGGCCCTGGTGCTGGAATCGAACCACCTCTCTCTTTACGAACTGACCATAGAGCAGGATACGCCCTTTGCCCACCGCCTGAACAGGAACGACCTGCAACTTCCAAATGAAGAAAAAGTTCTCGCCATGATGGAGGCAACCCGGCGGCTCACCTCAGAAGCCGGTCTGAGCCGATATGAAATTTCAAATTATTGCCGCCCGGGATTTCAGTGCCGCCACAATATCAACTACTGGCAAAACGGCTCCTACATTGGCCTGGGCCCGGGCGCGGTTTCCCGCCTCGGCCCGACACGATTTACGGCCGTAACCGATGTGGAACTCTTCTGTGAACGCCTGGAAAACGGGCGGGAGATCCGGCAGGAGGAAGAAACCCTGGACAACGAAACCCGGTTCCGGGAAACCGTGATCATGGGATTGCGGATGACCGAAGGGGTCTCTCTAAATGCTCTGCAGCAACGCTTCGGCATCGACCCGG
>CAZPXI010000248.1:0-2357 GCA_964590715.1 uncultured Desulfobulbus sp. | reverse complement strand
TGTTTGATATGCTATGAAGACCTCAAAACAAAATCTAATCGACAGTGTTTTCCCCCTGCTGCTGGCCCTTGTGATCGGCGGGTTGGCCGGACTGGGCGCGGTGTTCTTTCGCTGGCTGATCGGCTTTGAAATAGGCCTGTTCTGGCCCGACGGCAGCGGATTTATCGACCAGTACCAGCAGGCCCCGTGGTTTTTGCGTTTCGGTGCCCCTGTCCTGGCCGGCCTTGTCCTCGGCCCGTTACTGGCCACTGTTGCCCCGGAGATCAAGGGCCCGGGTGTGCCCGAGGTCATGGCCTCCCTGGCCCTGCGGGACGGGATTATCCGCCACCGGGTCACCGTTGCCAAGAGCTTTGCCACCGCCACCTTTATTGCCGCCGGCTGTTCGGTCGGCCGTGAGGGGCCCATTGTCCAGATCGGTTCTTCCATAGGTTCATCCCTGACCCAGCTGTTCCGGCTTGGGCCGGATTATCGTAGACTGGCTGTTGCCTGTGGTGCTGCAGCCGGCATTGCCGCAACCTTCCAGGCCCCCATGGCCGGAACCCTGTTTGCGGTCGAAATTCTGCTCTTTGATCTCGAAGTCTCCTCGCTCTCCAATATCGTTGTCGCCGCCGTTACCGGCACCGTAATCTCCAAACTCTTCTGGTCCAATGAGACGGTTTTTCAAATTCCGTTTTTCACCCTCCACCATCCCGGCGAACTACTGCTCTACTTTGCCCTTGGCCTTGCCGCCGGTCTGTTCAGCCTGTTGTTTATGGCCTGTGTCTTCGGCCTGACCAGACTCTTGCAAAAGCTGCAGATCCCGGACTGGCTGACCCCGACCATCGGCGGCCTGGTTGTCGGTCTTGTCGGACTCGTTCGCCCGGAAGCACTCGGAGTCGGCTACGAGACCATCAATACCATGCTTCACGGAAATGCAGTGTTAACCACTGCCCTGCTCCTGCTGGGTGCAAAACTGATCACAACCAGCGCCTGCGTGGGCTCAGGCATGAGCGGCGGTATCTTTGCGCCCTCACTTTTTCTCGGGGCCGCCCTCGGTTCCATTTTCGGCTGTCTGGCCGGAATCATATGGCCCGACACGCCGCTCTCGCCGGCCCATTACGCCCTGGTGGGCATGGGAGCGGTGGTTGCCGGAACCACGCTGGCCCCGATCACCGCCATCCTGACCATCTTCGAGCTGACCTATAATTACGAGATCGTTTTGCCGCTCATGACCGCCTGCATTCCCAGCATTATCGTGGTGCGTCTCCTGCACGGCTACTCCATTTATGAGACCAAGCTGCTGATGCAGGGTATCCGGATCGTCCGCGGCCATGATGCCAACCGCATGCGTGAAATGAAGGTTAAGGATTTTATCTGCAGCGACTTTGAACCCATCCGCAAGCACACGCCCTTCCATGACCTGGTCGGGCAAGTCCTTTCGAGCTCTTTTCCCCATTTTATGGTACTGGATGAAAAAGACCGGCTGGTCGGAGTGCTGACCCTGCGGGATATACGGGCTCAACTGGCGGATCCGGAGTATGACGGGGAACATGTAACCGCAGAAGACCTGATGCAGAAAAAAATTATCACCGTCCGGGAAGACCAGAACCTTGAGGAGGCCTTTCACCTCTTTTCCCGCCGCAGTTTTTCTTTTCTGCCGGTAGTGGCCGCAGAAGACCCGACCCGGGCGGTCGGCTGCCTGAAAAAAGACGACCTGATCACGGCCTATAACCAACATGTTCTTCGGGAACAGGTCCAGCCCTCTGCCCGCTGGATCTGCGCCCTGCCCGAAAAAAGCGACGGAAAGCCCAGCCCGCAGTCAACGACGGCACAGCCGCCGGATCATGTAAAAGGAGATGTAAGATGACGGATTTTTTCTACCAGGAACCTTTTCCTCTTGGTAAAGACACAACAGAGTATCGGCTCATTCCCGGCTCGGAACAGTCTGTAACCGTAGAAAAATTTCAGGCCCGGGAAGTGGTGGTCATCCAGCCCGGAGCCCTGCGTGAACTTGCCCGCATGGCCATCCATGAGACCTCGTTCTTTCTGCGCAGGGCCCATAATCAGGCGGTGGCAAAAATTCTTGATGATCCTCTAGCCTCGGCCAATGACCGGGAAGTGGCCCTGGCCATGCTCCGCAATGCGGAAATTGCCGCCCAGGGGATCCTGCCCATGTGTCAGGATACCGGCACCGCTATTGTCATGGGCAAAAAAGGCCAGCAGGTCTGGACCGACGGCAACGATCACGAACAGCTCTCAGCCGGGATATTTGCCACCTATACCGGTGAATACCTGCGCTATTCCCAGAACGCACCCCTGACCATGTATGAAGAGGTCAACACCGGCACCAACCTGCCGGCCCAGATCGACATCTATGC